>CAYZLP010000156.1:0-8750 GCA_964478635.1 uncultured Caldilineaceae bacterium | reverse complement strand
GTGCCGGATAGTCCGGCCGCGGCGGCCGGACTACAGCCGGGTGATGTCATCGCCGCGGTGGACGGCACAGCAGTAGCCGGTGACCGCGATCTGGCCGCACTCATCGGCGGCTATGCGCCGGGCGACGAGGTTGAGTTGTCGATCGTCGGCCCGGGCGGTGAGGAGGAGCGGATTGTCAGCCTGGCCCTGGGTGAAAACCCGGACGACAGCAGCAAGGCATTCCTGGGCATACGCTATTCCCCGCTCGGCGCCCCGGACATGGGGGCGCTGCCCTTCCGCCGCGGGCAGATGGTCCCCCCGGAGACGCCCCGGCGGGATGCGCCCGCGATGCCCGATGAAGATTGCGACTGCTCCTGCGAGTGCGAGGGGGAGGGCCGGCATCGCCACTATCACTATTATCACCACGGCGACGAAGGCATGATGCCTTTTGGCGACATGCGGCCCGACGGCGAGATGCCGCCCGGAATCATGCCCTTCTTCTTCCACCACTTCGGCGATATCGATCCGGAGAACCTGCCGCCCGAGCTGCGGGAGTTTCTCGAAGAGTTCGGCAACCAGTAACAGACCATGCTCCACTCCATCCGCTGGCGGCTTGTTCTAAGCTATGTCTTTCTGGCCTTTGGCGCCATGGCGCTGGTGGGGTGGTTCACGCTGGTCCTCGTCGAGCGGCGCCTCGACAGCCGGGAAGAAGAGGTGCTCATCGCCAATGCCGAGGCGATAGCCCGCCAGGCGGGCTATACGCTCCAGGCTACGCCCCGGGCCGAACCGCTGGATCAGCTCGTCCAAACCGCGGCCTTTCTCGGCAATGTACAGGTGCGGATTCTGGACGCGGAAGGCCGGGTCATCGCCGATTCCGGTTCGCCCGGGGAAATCGGCGAATTGACCTGGATTGTCAGTCCGCCGGCCGCAACGGAAAGCGAGGAGCGGCTCTCCGCGCCGCTCCTCTTCCTGAACCATCACGGGATGATGTCCGCCATGATGCTGGAGGATCCGCGGTTTACCGATCGGTTTGCGACCGGCATGGAAACATGGCAGATCGATCCCGACGCAGTCGCGGTCGACGTCATCGTCGTGCAGCGCTCGCCAAGTCCCTGGGGCGATCGGCTCGAATTCGAAACCAGCGTCTACCGCCAGTCGCCCCCTGCCCCGGCCCAGGGCGCCGACGGACCGCCGTTGGAACCGGCCGAGCCTGCGGGTCGGGTCGACTCGCAGGCTCAGACTGCACGCACCTCTACAGTCGCCCGCTCAGAGCGGGTGGTCACCGCGCCGATCGTCGGCGCCGACACGATCCTGGGCCAGGTGGAGCTTAGCCAGGGCCCGGATTTTGGCGCCGAATCGCTGACAACGCTGCGCCGTTCTTTGCTGGTGGCCGCCACCACGGTTGCCCTGCTGGCGGCGCTGCTGGGTCTGGTCATGAGCCGCACGCTGACCGGCCCCCTGCACGCGCTGACGCAAGCGGCGGCCGAGATGCGGGCCGGCGATCTTTCAGCCAGGGCGCCGGTCCGCTCCCATGACGAAATCGGCGCCCTGGCCGGTCAGTTCAACCACATGGCCGCCACCCTGGAGGTGAGCTTCGCCGACCTGGCCGCGGAACGGGACGCGTTGCGCCGCTTCATCGCCGACGCCTCCCACGAGCTGCGTACGCCGATTACGGCCCTGCGCACCTTCAACGATCTCCTGGGCGGGCCGGCCGCGGCCGACCCGCGCGCGCAGCAGGAGTTCCTGGCGGAGAGCGCCGCGCAGATCGAGCGACTGGAGTGGATCACGGCCAATCTGCTCGATCTCTCCCGGCTGGATGGGGGACTGACGCCCCTGGAAATGGAGACGCTGGCCTTCGCCGAATTGGTGGACGAGGTCGTTGCGCCCTTCCGGCTACTGGCCCAGGAGAAAGGGATCGAACTCCGTACGACCGGGCTGGGGGCAGGCACGACGATTGCTGCGGATCGCGCCCGGCTCTCCCTGGCCCTGGCCAATCTGCTGGACAACGCGATCAAATTCACCCCCGCGGGCGGTACAATCGAGGTGGCCATGAAGAGGGAAGCGGAGCGGGTCATCCTCGCGGTCACGGACAGCGGACCAGGTATCAATGATGGGGAGGCCGAACGGATCTTCGAGCGCTTCTACCGCAGCCCAAGTCACGGCCAGCCCGGGAGCGGTCTGGGGTTGGCCATCGTGCGCAGCGTAGTCCATGCCCACGGCGGCACTGTGACCGCAGCCAATCGGCCGGCCGGCGGCGCCGAGTTTACGCTTGCCTTGCCCGCGGCGGCCGCGCCGGATCCCGCCTGGTGATGCGGTAAGTTGATCACTGTCATTCTGAACGGGTTAGCCTGAAATTTTCGGATTGGGCGACTGTCCAGTGAAGAATCTCTGCTCAAGTCACGTCGAGATTCTTCACTGGACAGTCGCCCAATCCGCAGTCTCGCTGTTGACCCGTTCAGAATGACAGTATTCACCCGAGCAGCGCCCTAGTCC
The DNA here is from genome assembly GCA_964478635.1 of uncultured Caldilineaceae bacterium. Lineage (GTDB taxonomy): Bacteria > Chloroflexota > Anaerolineae > Caldilineales > Caldilineaceae > JAGRCP01. Next base: position 6,278 of record CAYZLP010000156.1, on the reverse strand, counting down.
GCTTCCGCCTCGGCCAGAGCCAGGAGGGCGGCAAACTCGGCGTTGAAGTGTGTCGCAATACGTTCCGGATCGGGCACCAGCCCCGCGTCGGTGATGACGCCCAGGAGCACCTCGCCATCATAGCTCAAAATGCTGATGCCCATGCCCATGCGGCCCGATTGGGGCACCCAGAAGATCATGTGCTTGATGCGGCTGCCGGCCACGTAAAGCGTCTCACGGGGGCCGGCCACGTTGGTCAGGACAGCCGTGGCGCGCGAGGCAAACAGGTTGACGACCTGGTCCTCTACGGTCTGGGGCGTGTGGCCGAAGATGCTCAACATGCTGAAGAAGACGACGGCTTCGGGCGATTGCTTGAGTTCGTTCATGCGCCCATGCACCTCCATAAGGCGCGCAATCGGATCCTCAATCTCCAGGGGCAGGCCCAGAAAGACCAGGCCGAAACGGTTGCCCAGTTCCTGGGCTCGCTCCGGCGGTCGTAGATCGACCGGCACCACTGCGTGGATTTCCAGGTCGGCATCCGCGCCCCGCTCCAGCAGATAGGCCCGCAGCGCGCCGCTCATGGTGCCGATCAAAACGTCGTTGATCTTGGTATCATAGGTCTGCGCGACGAACTTCACATCCTCCAAAGCCAGGGGCGCCGACCAGGCCACATGCTTCTGGACGCCCAGGGGACCCTTGAACGGCGTGGCCGGATCGGGCGGCATGGCCAGCATGTGCGTCACGACGGCAGCGCTGTCCGTCGCGGCTTCAGCTCGTCCCAGGAAATGGGACGGGTGGAGGATGAAGTCCAGACCTTCGTGAAGCAGGAAACCGGCCGTTTTGCGCGAAAGGTCGAACGCGCCCTTAACGGGACTGAACATGGTTCCGAGCAGGCCCCGAGACGGCCCCTCGGACGGTGCTTCCTCGGACGGCGGCCCCGGCGCGGGATCGCGTTCCGCATCCATCATGCGGTACATGACGTAATTCATGGCCGTACCGTCGCCCACGCAGTGATGAAAGCGCAGAACCATGGCGCTGCCGCCCATGACGTTGTCGACCAGGTGCATCTGCCAGGGCGGCTTGGTAAAATCGATGGGCGTGCTGGCCAGATCGCCCAGCAGCACGCGCAGGGCGGCCTCATCTCCCGGATCGGGCAGGGCGATATAATGAATGTGGGCGTCGAGATCGAAGTGGGGATCCGTTTCCCAGTGGGGCGTACCGACGGGCAGCCGTCCTTCCACCACCTTCATGGTGAAGCGGTCCAGGGTCAGCAACCGCTCTTCCAGCATCCGGCGGAAACGAACACGATCGACGGGCCGGTCCAAGAAGGCCAGGCCTGTCACCATCATGAGATTCGTCGGATCTTCCATGTGAAGCCAGGCCGAGTCGACGCCGGACATGGATTTCGTCTTGCCGCTCATAGTCTCCTCCTCGTTTTTCCCCTAACAGCGCCCCGTCAATCGGCCGCCTGGGCGTGACCCGCCCGCTGCATGCCGGTCTGCACCGACCAGAGGCCGGCGTAGATTCCCTGTCTGGCAACCAGCGCATCGTGGGCGCCGCTTTCCCGCAACTCACCCTGTTCCAGCACGTAGATCCGGTCCGCGTTGCGCACGGTGGAGAGGCGATGGGCGATGACGATGGTGGTGCGGCCCACGGCGATCCGTTCAAGGGAGCGCTGGATGGCCGCTTCGGTTTCGTTGTCGACCGACGAAGTGGCTTCGTCCAAAATCAAGATCGGCGGATCCTTCAGGACGGCCCGGGCGATGGAAATGCGCTGGCGCTGACCGCCGGAGAGCTTCTGGCCCCGTTCACCTACGATGGTTTCATAGCCCTGGGGAAGCTGCATGATGAAGTCGTGGGCTTCGGCAATTTGAGCCGCTTCGATGACCTCTTCATCGGTAGCGTCGGGCCGGCCATAGGCGATATTTTCGCGCACGCTGCCGTGAAAGAGGAAGACGTCCTGGCTGACCAGGCCGATGCTGCGCCGCAGGTCGCCGATGTCCAGATCGCGCAAATCGTGGCCGTCGAGCAGTACGCGCCCGCCGGTCACGTCGTAGAAGCGCAGGAGCAGCTTGATGATGGTACTCTTGCCCGCACCGGTAGCGCCGACCAGGGCAATGGTCTCGCCCGCGGGCATCTCCAAGGAAAGATTGTGGAGTACGCTCTGGCGGCTGCCAGCGCCGTTCGTGGGCAGGTTGTTGCGCCCGAGACCGTACTCGAAGCTCACGTCTTCGAAGCGAATCGCGCCGGCGACCGACTCCACGGGCAGGGGCTGCGCACCGCTGACGATTTCGGCCTCGGTGTCGAGCAGGTTCATGACCCGGTTGGTGGAGGCCATGGCGCGCTGATACTGGTCCAGGGTGTTGCCCAGGCGGGTGAGGGGCCAGAGCAGGCGCTGGGTCATGTAGACCAGCACGCTGTAGACGCCCACATTGAGCTGACCGTTGATCACCAGGATGCCGCCGAAGAGCATGATGGCGATGAAACCGGTGACGATGACCATGCGGATGATGGGCACGAAGCCGGAGCTGAACTTGATGGCATCCTTGTTGCGCTGCCGGTACTCATCGCTGGCCGCCGCCACCCGGGCCAGTTCGTATTCCTCGGTCGTGAAGCTCTTGATGGTGGCGATGCCGCCCAGGTTGTTGGCCAGCTGGCTGCTGAGCACGCCCACCTGCTCGCGTACGCCGGCATAGCGATCGGTCAGCAGGCGCTGATAGCGCAGCGAACCCCAGATGATGAAGGGCATGGGCAGGATGGCCAGCCAGCCGATGGTCGGCGCCAAGATGAGAAACATACCGCCGATGACGATGACCGTAGTGATGAGCTGAATGATGTCGTTGGCGCCCTCGTCCAGAAAGCGCTCCAGCTGATTGATGTCGTCGTTGAGGATGGCCATGAGGCCGCCGGTGCTCCGATCCTCAAAATAGGCCATCTCCATGTTCTGTACATGGTCGTAGGCCGCCAGGCGCAGGTCATGCTGGACGGTCTGGGCCAGGTTGCGCCAGAGGATGCGGTAGAAATATTCGAAGAGCGACTCGAAGCCCCACACGACCGCGGTCAGCGTGGAGAGCAGAATGAGCTGATTGACGACGTTCGGAATGCCCATTCTGGCCAGAAAGGAATCTTGCTGGTTCACCACCACGTCCACGGCCGCGCCGATGAGGACCGGAGGCGCCAGGTCAAAGACCTTGTTCAGAACCGAGCAAAGGGTGGCCAGAAAGACCGTGCCGCGGTAGCGGTCGCCGTATTCCCACAGGCGGGCAAGCGGATGGGCGTTGTTAGCAGATTTTGTCATGGGTCATCATTGTGGATAATATCGCTTCATCACTGTCTTCTTTATCACGTCAGCTGTGATTCTAATGGCTTTTGGCGGATAGAGCGAATTATCGCCGACGCGCGACCTTTTGCCGCCTTCGGTGTACTCACTAACGGTGCCCACGCCGGACTAAGGAAAAGAGTAAATCATGAAAATCGGTGTTGTCTATCCTCAAACGGAATATGCGAGCGACCCAAAAGCGATTCGGGCCTATGCCCAAACGGCGGAGGCGTTGGGCTATACCCACGTCCTCGCCTATGACCACATTCTGGGCGCCAACCCGGAGCGGCCCGGCGGCTGGCAGGGTCCCTACACCTACCGGGATCCCTTTCAGGAACCCTTCGCCCTCTTCAGCTACATGGCGGCCTTGACGGAGAAACTCTCCTTCATCACCGGCATCGTCATCCTGCCCCAGCGCGAAACCGCGCTGGTGGCCAAACAGGCGGCCACGCTGGACGTGCTCAGCGGCGGGCGCCTGCGGCTCGGCATCGGGATCGGCTGGAACAAAGTCGAATATGTGGCCATGAATCAGGATTTCCACACCCGGGGCAAGCGGGTCGAAGCCCAGATCGATCTCCTGCGTCGCCTGTGGACCGAGCCACTGGTCACGGTCGACGACGAGTGGCATCACATCGACGACGCCGGCCTGAATCCCCTGCCGGTCCAGCAGCCCATTCCCATCTGGATCGGCGGCTATGCCGACGTGGTGCTGCAGCGGGTGGCGCGTATGGGTGACGGCTGGCTGCCCGGGGCAGGCACGGCCGAAGAGACAGCCGAACCCCTGGCCAAGCTGGATCGCTTCCTGGCCGAAGCGGGCCGCAGCCGCGCCGACATCGGCCTGGAACCCCGGATCCACTACGGCAGTGGCGATTCCGACCGGTGGCGCAGGTTCCTGGATGGCTGGCGCGCCGCCGGCGCGACCCATCTCTCCGTCGATACCATGCGCTGCGGTTTTACGGCGCCGGACGATCACCTGCGTGCGCTGGAGCGCTTTGCAGCGGTAGTTGACAAGGCCTAGCCCGGTAGTTCACGATTTGGCGGAGGACGAGATTCCTCGTTACCATTTCGCCAGGGTCAAGATGCCGGCGCAAATCCACTGTCGCTTTGCGACCACTGCGTGAGCGGAATGACAAATCGTGAAGTACCGCGATCGCGTTTTCGTTGTCCCTACAGGAGCAATTGACCGATGAATCCACACCTGGAAGCCCACCGCGAGTTAACGGTAAAGCGCTGGCGGCAGCTGGTTGCAGAGTATCAGCACGCCGACACGCGCACGAGCGTCTGGCAGCTAATCAACACCTTCGGCGGGCTGCTGGCCTGCTGGGTGGCCACCTACTTTGCGCTGCAGTACAGCATCTGGCTGGCGCTGCTGCTGGCCATTCCCACAGGCGGGTTCATGGTCCGCGTCTTCATCATCCAGCACGACTGCGGCCACGGCTCCCTCTTCCGCAGCCGCAGGGCCAACGACTGGACGGGCATGGCCTGCGGCGTGATCTCGCTGGTGGCCTACCGCTACTGGCGCAAGAGCCACGCCCTCCATCACGCCCATTCGGCCGATCTGGGCGAGCGGGGCGTGGGCGACGTCTGGACCATGACCGTGAAGGAATATCTGGCCGCGCCGCGCTGGCAACGCGTGGCCTACCGGGTCTTCCGCAACCCGCTCTTTCTCTTCGGCATCGCCCCCTCCATCCACTTTCTGCTCATGCACCGGCTGCCGGTGGCCGCGACGGAACAGTATCAGGCCGCGGATCGCCGCTCCGTTTGGTGGAACAACCTGGCGATTGCCGTGATCTTCGGCGCGGTGGGCCTGGCCATCGGCTTCCAGACCTTGCTGCTGATCTTCCTGCCCGGCGCTCTGATTGCGGCCAGCGCGGGCACCTGGCTCTTCTACGTCCAGCATCAATTCGAGGAGACCTACTGGGAATATCAGCCGGCCTGGGATTACACCCTCGCGGCCCTGAGCGGCAGCTCCTACTATCGCTTGCCCAGGGTGCTCCAGTGGTTTACGGGCAGCATCGGCTTTCATCACATTCACCATCTGAGCCCCCGCATTCCCAACTATAAGCTGGAGCAATGTTACCGGGCCAATCCCGAATTTCAGGAAGTTGTGGAGCTCACCCTGTGGAGCAGCCTGCGCACCGTCTTCCTCACCCTCTGGGATGAAGAGGAGCAGCGCCTGGTGCGGTTCAGCGATCTGAAGCGGATGCAGGCCGTCACGGCGTAGGAAGTTTCGGCATGCCATGAAGATGCCAAGCACGCTGGCGGGCTGGCTGTCCGCAATCGTCTACGGATCCCTGGCGCCCTGGCTCTTTGCCTTTGCTGCGATGAGATTGCATGAAGGCAGCAACATTCCGTGGTGGTCGGCCTACCTGATTGCGGCCAATGCCGTCGCCTTTCTCATCTATGCGTATGACAAATTGATCTCGCCTCTGGGCTGGAAGTGGCTGCGCGTCCCCGAAATTATTCTGGCGTGGGAGATCCCCCTGTTGGGCGGCGGCTACGGCGCGATCCTGGGCATGGCGCTCAACCACAAGACCAGTACCGACAAGCGCTATTTCCAGCGCAATCTCTTCCTGGCCAACCTCATCTTCATGGGCTTCTGGGTCTTCATGTTCTGGCAGGGATACCTGACCTTGGCCGACGCCAACCGGATCGCCGAGAACTTCACCAGGACGGTGCTGGACACCGCGTCCGCGTTGGTGGAGGCAGTCAATGCGGGATTGAGTTCTTGAGGCGGCGGCACGGGAGCTGAAAATCCGGGAGAATCGGCTGTGATCAGCGTCATCCGCAGTCCATTTTCAGGGCAGAGGTCGCGAGATCTCCGCCGACAAAAAAACGCTCTGACCTCGTCGGGGAAGTGATTCGTCCCTGGCGTGAAGTGCACCCCGCACAATGCGCGCGCCGTTGACAGAATGATGGCCAGCGGCTAGACTAAAGCCAGCGACATACGGTGTTTTACCCCGAATCCGAAAGGTGGTCG
>CAYZLP010000155.1:0-8780 GCA_964478635.1 uncultured Caldilineaceae bacterium | reverse complement strand
GTCCGACAGTTGCGAAATGGCGTATCAGTCAACAAAACGTAACTAAGCCGGTGGGCAGCTTCATCCACCTCTTCCAGGCGCTCGACAATCGTACTGCCGTCAGCGTTCGTCAGCTTGCGCTGTGCGCCTACGCCGTCGCCTTCCACCGTGCAGCGGACCACGCCGGGGAGATAATGGTCAGCCCTGCCAAAGCGGCTAATCTCCTTCCAAATGGCGAAGTCTGGGGCATTAACCGTGCTCTTGTGGGAGACCTGAGCCATTGGATTCCCCAGTGTGAACAATGATGGGCAAACTGATACAGGCGGTTACCTATGTTGACCTGCCTGTACGCAGAGAGCTACTTACCCGGCGCCCGATACGTTGCGTTTTTCTTGGTCGCGGCGTCGATCTCTTCAACGGTCAGCAACGGTGTCACCTTGGCGGTTGCGCCGCCATTGGCGTTGACGATCAGGGAGAGCGCCGCGGCGGTCGCATTGTCCGGCAAATCCGCAATTACATAAAGATCGGTGTCGCCAAATGCATAGTAGAAGGTCTCTATCCTCCCACCGACCGACCCAAACAATTTCTCGACGGCTGCACGTCGACTGGAGCCGCCCTCTTTGAGCAAGCCCTCAATACCTTCGCCTACATAATTGGCTTGAATGAGATACTTTGCCATGTCTTTGTCTCCCTGTGTGATTTGATATTGTGATTGGTGAATGCGCTCCATCGGCGCGGGTGGTTCATCACGCACTCATCGTACGCCCAATTCTCTGCACAGGTAAGACACAAATCAATCAACGTAAGAGCGAAGTCGGCTACAATGATTTGTACTTGAACGGGAAATAGGGGGAGTGGGGTATACAAGCAGGTGGGGTAGCGAGCCTATATCGGCGGCTCGTCTAGCGCGACCCAACCCTGGCGCAGGGCATAGAGGGCAGCCTGGGTGCGGTTGTTCACGTGTAGCTTCTCATAGGTGGTGCGCAGCCGGTTGGCCACGGTATGGACAGAGTAGTTGAGTCTTCGCGCAATCTCTTCGTTTTCTACGCCTTGCGTCACCAGGCGCAGGACGGCCATTTCACCCGTCGTCAGCGGTTCGACGCGTGGCAGGTCCGGCATGTCCAGGTGTAACTCGCTCAGCACGCGGGCGGCGATTAAAGGGTCAATGAGGTAGTCTCCGCGATGCACCGCCTTGATGGCCTCAATCAACTCTCCGGCATCCACGGTTTTGAGCAAATAACCCCGCGCGCCCGCGCGAATGGCGCCAAGCATGTATTGCGCCTGGCGATACATGGTCAGGGCGATAATTCGGGCGGTCGGGTTCTCTTGAATGATTTCGCGAATCGCTGTCACGCCGTCCACGTCCGGCATGACGATATCCATCAAGATCACATCCGGCTTTCCAACGCGGGCCAACGCCGCTGCCTGAGCGCCATTTTCAGCTTCGGCCACTACTATGAAGCCGCCCACCCCCTCACAAAGCTGGCGCAAACCCTGACGCACCAATGTGTGATCGTCGGCAATCAGGATCCTAATCGGCGGCATAGAAGACCTCTCTTGGATTCCCTGGCAAGGAGATGGCCAACTCCGTGCCTTGGCCGGGCGCCGTGACAATGCTCAACGTACCGCCCAAATCCAGAATCCGCTCGCGCATCTGGCGTAATCCAAAATGACCGCCGTGGTCGACAGGTCCAAGTTGGCTCAGGTCAAACCCGCAGCCATTGTCGCGTACAGAGACTGCAACACATCCGTTCGGATCCATGGCAAACCGCACCAACACAAAACTTGCGTACGCATGTTGGTCGACGTTGTTAAGCGCCTCCTGAATGATGCGGAAGAGGGGCAATTCATAGGCCGCCGGCAGGGCAATCGGCTCTCCCGACACTTCCATACGGGTCGCCAAATGATTGTGATCGCCAAATCCGCCGACCAATTGTGTCAACGCCGGGAAAAAGCCCAGCAATTCCAGGTCCACGGGACGTAAGGCGAAGATCGCTCGCCGCAAGTCTTTAATCGCCGCCGTGAGTACCAGCAACAGTTCATCCAATGCGGCGCGCATACCGGGCGGAGCATCATCGTTCAGGTTTGACCAGAGCGCCAACTTGAAGCGCAAACCGGCAAGGTTTTGCGCGACGCCGTCGTGGATCTCATGCGCAATGCGGCGACGTTCGGCATCGATAGCTTCCGCCTCGCTCCGGCGCTGTCTTTCGGCCGTGATGTCTTCGACCGTAATAATCATATGACCGGAGTCAGTCGGGTCAGGCACGGCGACGATACGCACAGGGAAGCGGGCGCCATCACGTTGTTGATGTGTGGTCTCGGTCGTCGTAAGTCGACCCATTTGCACTTGCTGTTCGATCTCCAACATCGCGGGCATGGCCATGGCGGGCGCCAACTGGATGGCCGGCATCCCCATCATCTCGGCGGCAGAGTAACCGTACACCAATTCGGCACGGCGGTTGCCTTCGAGGATGGTTATTGGATTCGCGCGCAAATCGATGACAAAAATGCAGACGGGCGCGTGCTCGAATAGATGCCGGTAACGCTGATCTCCAGTTGGTTTTCGCTTGCTCAATGAGTTAGTCGTATTGCGCCAGCCATTTTGCACATGCGGTCACAACCTTGCTGTCGGGTTGCTCGTCACCGGGCATGGTCGCCCACCCCTGCTCTGTAACGAAATCTCTCTGTTCGTAGCTGTTAGCCGCCTTAAATTGCTCAAGTTTCTGGGCATTGGCGGGATCTTGTTGGAAATTCGCGACACAAATTGCCGTCAAGCGCTGAACTACGGCATCATTGGCTGTGCTTGTTGCCGTCTGTTGCGCGGCCCCGCTCGTAACCCAACCACCCCACCTAAAGCCAACGATCATCGTGCCGGCGATCATGGCCAAACAGATCCAGAAGATCGTTTTTTTCGATAGCTGCGTGGCATTCCAACGTTGTCGCATCGTTGCTTGCTGCGGCTTGGCTGACGCCGTTGGGGTCGCAGGTTCACTCGTCTGCGGTTTACGGTTATCATTGTCGGGGCGTTTCTCAGGCGCCATGCCAGGTTGACTCTGTTCCATGATTTTTCTCCTATTGGGTCATACTTTGACAATCGCGATGAGTGTCAAATTCAAATCCCGTATTTTGATGAGTAGCCCGTGGAGTTCCGCCTGATCGCGCACTTGTACGACCAATGCCGTTTCACCCTCCGGCGTGTGGTCAACCGTCAAGGGGCTAAACCACGCCGCTAGATCATCATCCAAATCTTCACGAACGCGAACGGCATATGTGTGTTCCGGATAGGGCGACTCGAATCGTTGCATCATGGCGAGAGAACCGCGATCGTCCGTGATCAGCCGCTCTGCGCTGATGACTTGCGCGACGGCGATTCATTTACCTCCGGCGCAACACAGAGCGTCAATTCGCGTGCCGTAAAATAGAATTTCTTGAAGACCTGGGGACGCACTTCAAACTTGACCAGGAATTGGGTGCGGGCGCCCAAGATTAATTCACCGACAATATTGCCGCAACAAGCGGGGACGCCGCCATAAGGATGACTCGCACGAACTCGATCGCCTACTGTCATAGCTGTTTCGCCTACTGTCATAGCAATTGTTGTCCTCGTTCCAATCATGCTTTGGCCTATACCATGCTGCGGATGGATTCGCGACGACGGTGAACCCGCGGTGTGAAAATATTCGCCAGGACTTGCTAACCGATGCTGCCTTCCATCTGCAACTGAATCAAGCGATTCATTTCAACAGCATATTCCATCGGCAATTCCTTGACGAGCGGTTCGATAAATCCACCCACAATCATGGCCGATGCTTCGTCAACGCTGATGCCCCGGCTTTGCAGGTAGAAGAGCTGTTCTTCCCCAATCTTGCTCACCGACGCCTCATGGCCGACGCTGACATGCTCTTCTTCAATCTCAATGTACGGATAGGTGTCGGAACGGCTGGTTTCGTCCAAGAGGAGCGCATCGCAAACGACCATGCTCCTGCTATGATGGGCGCCTTTGGCGACTCTGAGGAGGCCGCGGTAGCTGGCACGACCGCCGTTCTTGCTAATCGATTTTGAAACAATCTTGGAACTGGTGTAGGGCGCGCCATGGACCATTTTGGCGCCGGCATCCTGATGCTGACCTTTGCCCGCGAAGGCAATCGACAAGGTTTCACCATGTGCCCTGGGCCCCATCAGGTAGACCGCAGGATACTTCATGGTCACCTTGCTGCCGAGGTTGCCATCGATCCATTCCATCGTGGCGTTTTCTTCCGCAATCGCACGCTTGGTGACCAGGTTGTAGACGTCCGAACTCCAGTTTTGAATGGTGGTGTAGCGGCAACGGGCGCCCTTCTTGACAATGATCTCAACGACGGCGCTGTGTAGACTATTGCTGCTATAGACTGGCGCAGTACAGCCTTCCACATAGTGCATGCTGGCGCCCTCTTCAACAATAATCAGCGTACGTTCAAACTGCCCCATATTCTCGGCGTTGATGCGGAAGTAGGCCTGGAGGGGGATATCGACATGGACCCCTTTTGGTACATAGACAAAGCTGCCTCCACTCCAGACGGCGCTGTTGAGCGCCGCAAATTTGTTGTCCGCTGCCGGAATGATCGTGGCGAAATATTGACGGACAAGGTCTTCATGTTCCCGGAGGCCGGTATCCATGTCGAGAAAGATCACACCGATCTTTTCCCACTCCTCGCGCAGGCTGTGATAGACGACTTCGGAGTCGTATTGAGCGCCAACGCCCGCCAAGAACTTGCGCTCAGCTTGGGGAATACCGAGGCGTTCAAAGGTGTTCTTGATGGCTTCGGGCAAGTCATCCCAACTCTTGTCCTGCTGGGTCGATGAGCTTGAGTAATAGAAGATCTCGTCAAAGTCGATGCCGGATAGATCAGCGCCCCAGGTTGGTATGGGTTTGGCAAAGAAGATGTCCAGCGCCTGGTGGCGGAAGGTACGCATCCAGTCTGGCTCTTGTTTCTGGTCAGAAATCCGATCGATGACGCTATGATCTAGACCACGCTTTGTTTTGTAGACTGCCTTGTCTTCATCATGAAAGCCAAAAGCGTACGCTTCTTTAACACCACTCAGGCTCTCGCGATCCGTTCGTATACCCATGTAAATCTCCCATAGGACATCTTGGACATTACAATATCTATTTGTGATCTCCACTATACTGGCAGATGAGAAGCGCGTCGTCTCTCCAAAGAGGGATTGAACCAGAACGAAAGAGGGATTACGCGGCCGGCAGCCTCGCACCCAGGAGGCAACAGACATGATGTGGTTGTCCGTCATCGCTCAACGGGATCGCGCCGCCCACAATCATCTCACCATCAAGCGTTATCTGTTGCACACCGCGGTTGACGCCGGCGGCGTTCTCTACCGTGATCAGATAAGTCGTCTCACCATAGCGATACGAAAGCGTGTAGCCGGGCCAGTGGGCGGGAATACATGGGTTGAGCTGAAGGGAATCCCCGCGACGACACAGGCCGAGGATTGCCTCGATGCCGAGCCGGTACATCCAGCCGCTTGAGCCAGTGTACCAGGTCCAGCCGCCGTGCCCGACATGGGGCGGCACGCTGTAGACATCGGCGGCGACTACGTAAGGTTCCACCTGATAGCGCGCCGTCTTCTCAGGGGTGTCACTGTGACAAATGGGGTTGATCAGCCGGAAGAGCGCTGCAGCCAGATCGCCGTCACCCAATTCAGCAACGGCCCAGATCGCCCACAGGGCGCCGTGGGTATATTGGCCACCATTCTCGCGGACGCCCGGCAGATAGCCTTTGATGTAGCCCGGGTCCTGGCTGGTTCCGTCAAACGGGGGGGTAAAAAGCAGCAGCAGATCGTCATCCCATTGCACCAGGCGGTCCAGCGCAGCGTACACGGCTTGCCGCGCCCGGGCCGGCTCTGCCGCGCCGGAGAGCACCGCCCACGCTTGGGCAATGCTGTCAATCTGGCACTCGCGATTTTGAGACGAACCCAAGGGTGTCCCATCATCGTAATAGGCTCGTCGATACCAAGCGCCATCCCAACCGGTGGCTTCTAGGGCCTGGCGGATCGTTTCCGCCTGCTGCAAATAGACGGCTGCTTGCGTCTGCTCATCGTGTTCTTTACAAAGCGTGGCAAAGCTGGTCAGAGTTGCATGGAGAAACCAACCCAGCCAGATGCTCTCGCCCTGGCCGTGAATGCCGACTCGACTCATGCCGTCGTTCCAGTCGCCGGCGCCCATCAGGGGCAGCTGATGCGGTCCGGCAGTTGCGCCTTTGGCTAACGCACGTCGACAATGCTCGTAGAGCGTGTATGTTTCCGCCGTTGACGCATACTGACCATAACGCTCCTCCTCATCGGGCCGCAATGGTTCTCCGTATAGGAAGGCGATCTTCTCCTGTAAAACCGTGGCGTCACCCGTTGCGGTGACATATTGGGCCGTGACATAGGGCAGCCAGAGTAGATCATCGCTAATGCGCGTACGCACACCGCGGCCTGACGGCGGATGCCACCAGTGCAGCACATCACCTTCCGTAAACTGATGCGCGGCGGCGCGCAAGATCTGTTCACGGGCCAGTGCGGGCTGGGCGTGGAGCAAGGCCAGCACATCCTGCAACTGATCACGGAAGCCATAGGCGCCACTCGACTGGTATAGCGCGGAGCGCCCCCAAATCCGGCAAGCCAGCGTTTGATAGAGCAGCCAGCGATTGAGCAGCACGTTCATGGCTGGTTCCGGCGTCGTCACGGTCACCGTACCTAAGATATTGTCCCATAATTCCTGGACGTCTTGCCAAGCCGCAGCAATGGCCGCGGAATCTTGGAACCGGTGCAAGAGCGCCACTGTTTCCTCCCGATCCGCGCCCTGGCCGATAAGGAAATAGATCTCTTCGCTGCCGTGTGGTGGCAAGTCCATGTGGAGTTGCAGCGCGCCGCAAGGATCTGCACCGGCAGTCACCCGCCCGCTGAGGCCCATACGAGAGAGCCCGACCGGGCGCTGTACGCCATTGGGCCCGTGGCCCAGAAATTCGGCGCGGTCGGCGGTCAGGCTATGCGGTGGCTTGCTGCCGGCCAGAAAGGCCACGCGTTCACCAAATTCGATGCTGTAGCTGTTGCGCGCCAACAGTGCCTGCCCCTCAGCATAATATTCGGGCACAATGTAGGGCTGCGTGCTTTCTCGATCTACGCCCAACACCCATTCGGCATAATAGGTCATGGTCATACGCCGTGGGTGCGGACTGCAGTTCTCCAGTCGCACCTGCACGATCTTGACCGGGGCGTCGGTGGCGGCAAAGAGCCGCACCCGCTGCTTGAGGTTATGGCTGTTATGCTCAAAAATTGAATAGCCCGCGCCGTGGCGCACGAGATAAGCCGTCGTTGCAGGGAGCGCGGGTGTAGGCGACCAAATTTCTCCGGTCTCCTCGTCGCGCAGATAGATCACTTCGCCGGGGCGGTCACGTACCGGGTCGTTCTGCCAGGGCGTAAGGCGGTTTTCGCCACTGTTGCCGGCCCAGGTGTAGCCGCCGCCGCTTTCGGAGATTAAGAAGCCAAAGTCGGGGTTGGCGATGATGTTGATCCAAGGCGCGGGGGTGTGATCGCCAGGTCCCAGGTAAATCACATACTCGCGGCCATCGGCGCTAAAGCCCCCCAGTCCGTTATCGAATTGCAGGTTGGCGGGGCGAGGCAAGAGTGGCGTCACATCCGCAACGTCAGCCGGGTTAAGCGTCGGGGCAAAGGGAGGCAGGGTCGTTGGGTGCTGCAGCAGATCGGTCAACTGTTGCCCCAACGATCCCAGTGCGCCATCTAGAATGACGTGCGCCGCGGTCTGCAAGAGAATCCGATCTGCCTCATGTAGCTGGTCGTCGCGTAGCAAAAAAATCCCGCCACGCTGATTCAACCAGGGCCCGCTCTCGGTGCTGTGGATCAGACGGGCGGCATAGCTCGACAGCGGTTGTCCATAATTCGTCGCCTGTCGATTCAGGATGACCAGGTCGATTTGAAGCCCGCGCCGTCGCCAGTACGTATGCGCTTGGAGCAACGTTTTCAGCAGCTCACCTTCCGCCTCATCGTTTAGGTGTAGCAGCATAATGGGATTGTCACCGGAGATGCCGAAACCCCATAGCTGCGACTGATCCTGGCGGTTGGCGGCAAGTGTGGCGGCATCCGCTCGAAGCGCCGCATGGGGATAGAGCAACAAGGAGAGCAATCGCTGGATCTGCTCCAGCATAGGGCCGTAAAACGCCAATTGACGCAATTCCTGAGCCGCGGTGTCATAGGCGCGGTCAAAGGCACGGGCGATGGTAGATGGGGTTTGGTATCCTGCGATCAAAGCAAGCAATTTGGCGCGTGATGGCGCGGCCAACGTGATCGCGGCCATTCGGACCGTGGCGCGCGGTTCGACCGTGATCTCCTGCCCCAAGGCCATGATTGGGTCCAGGGTCGCACCCACGAATGCGGCCTGGTCGCCATCATTGCACAGCGCGGCCGGGAGGGCAAGCGTGTGGTCGCGACCGAAGAATTGCACGCGGCTTGTCTGGACAATCGCGGGGGCGCCTGCTGCAAGGCGCCCCGTTTCGAATACCATCATATGACCCAAAAAGACGGGGGCTTCCTCTGCGCTACGTGGTCGACGACGAAAGATCAGGGCGTTGTGCGCGGGAATGTATTCACTCTCCACGAAGAGCTTTGCAAAGGCGGGATGACGCAGGTCTGTGCCGAGTGGCGCCAAAACGACCTCACCATAAGTGGTCAACCGTAACCGGCGCGGCTGGTCGCTGTCGTTGCTCAGCTGGATGCGCCGGATTTCGACATCGTCGTCGGGCGAC
>CAYZLP010000154.1:0-8807 GCA_964478635.1 uncultured Caldilineaceae bacterium | reverse complement strand
ACGAAGGCGCCGAACGCATACGCATTGGGCGCCGGTTGGGGCGCGAACTCACCCGGCCCATAGACCTGACAGACATAATCGATATGACTATTGGATTTGACGATCTTTCCAATTGCGGCGCTCATGGACCCTAGTAAAGCAGAACTTTTGTGCGAGCGCAAGTCAGGAGGCGTGACAAGATTGAAGATTCGTAGCCATTCAGCCACCGAACTGATAGAACGCGGATTGAGCGGATCTGGCGGATACCCGCGGATCAATCTGGATGAAAATCCGCGTAGATTCGGTAAATCGCTCGACTGAACTCACGACGAAGTCCGCTCAAGCCGCGTTCTATTTTGGCCAGGTGGTATAGCGACGAAGATTCGATGGGCAACCCGGTTTGCTTTCCTACAAAGCGTCTCTGTTGGCAAAAGTGGCGTGATGATAGGCGTTTTGTTTGGGCAGATCGGTCGTACAGCTTCGATTCCAGGGCAACATGGCGATGCCCATGCGCAGGTAACAATTGTCCGTAATCGCCGCATTGATCAATCCGAGACACAGAATCACAGGAATGACGAGGAATGCTGCCGACCAGAGGAAATAGCCCAACAGAAAGATGGCCAACAGCAGGCCAAGGACCATTCTGAATTGGCGATCGATGCTCCAACCTGCCTTGGCTCCGTAGACTCCCGCACCGACATCGGCCAATACTGCCATCTGCTGCTCCAGCAGGAAGACGTTTGCGATGCCATGCTGCTGGAGCTTGTCGGCGACGGAACCGGCACGACGACCGGTCTGACAGACCAGGCAGATGGCGCGATCGCCAAATTCACGGTACGTTTCGACCTGATAACTGGTCGACGGTATGTTGACGGCGGTGGGTAGGTGGCCGTCCCGAAATTCGGCCGGTTCGCGCACATCGATGATCACGGCCTGATGGTTGGCAACCATGGCAAGCGCCGTCTTGGCTGCAATTGTAGTCATGGGAATATCGCTTTCCTGCTCAAAATCGACTGCTATGGCAGTCGCACTGAGTGCACTGTCAGAATTTGGTAGCATTCCTGCCGCCAATTTTTGGCACTGTTGGTTGTATATGGCCTAGTGTGTGTCACTAGTTGCGGCGCAAGGTAACATACTGCGCGCGGTTCGTCAAGGGGGAAGATGGTCATTTCACTCATAGCGACCCGTGAAATCCATCGGTCGGCGCTCGGACGATTCGTCTATACCGGATTGCATTGGTGGCGGAGTATAGACCGGAGAATCGCTCTCGGCGTCATCAGGTTGTCGAACCGGCAGTTCGACGCGAAAGACCGTTTTACCGGGGTTGGAGTCGACTGTAAGGTTGCCGCCGTGCTTCTGCACGACGATATTGTGGCTGATGTTCAGTCCAAGGCCCGTGCCCTTGCCCGGCGATTTGGTGGTGAAAAATGGATCGAAGAGCTGCCCCTGAATTTCTTGAGGGATGCCGGGGCCGTTGTCCTCGATCTCGACCACGACCCAGGGGTCTTCCCAGCGGGTGCGCAGACGAATGTCACCCTGGCCGTCCATGGCATCGACTGCGTTGTCGATGATGTTGGTCCAGACCTGATTCAACTCCGTGCCGCGCGCCTCGATAGGCGGCAGATCGTCGGCGTAGTCGCGGCTCACCTTCACCCCTCGTTTTAGTTTGCTGCGCAAAATGATCAGGGTGTCGTCTAAGCCGCGGCGGATGTCCACATTCTGCACCGGCGCCTGGTCCAAGTATGTGAACGACTTGAGCGCACGCACGATCTCGGCCACCCGATTCGATCCCTGACAGATCTCCCGCAGAATGCCGAACATGGCATAGCGACTGGCAGCCCAGTCAACGACATGGCTCACTTGATCTGGCGAGAAGTCGGCGGTCAGCTGGGCCAATTTGTCCCCGTCATAGCCCATTTCAACCAGGTCGGGCGCCAGTTCCCAGCCATTGTTCATGCCGGCGTCATCCAGCCAATCTTCCAGCGCCGCCTCCCGCTCGCTGCGCGTGATCGCGTCCAGGTCGTCGGCGCGGTTGGCCTCCTTCTCGGCCTGTTGGGAAATCGCGGCCAGCGTCTCCACCTGCTCTGCGGAGAGCCCGGTTCGTCCCAACGTAAGTTGTGCATCAAGCTGGCGCTGTATGGCGGCTGCCATATGTTGCGTGCCGCGCAGGACCGCAGCAACCGGGTTGTTGAGTTCATGGGCCATGCCCGCACTGAGCTTGCCCAGAGTAGCCAGCTTCTCGTTCTGGCGCAGCATTACCTCCTGCTGTACGTAGGCGCGCTCCAGATCGCGCAGCTTTTTCTTCTCCAGTGACGCCCGCAGCCGCGCGCGCAGCAGGACCGGATCAAACGGTTTGGGCAAATAGTCCTCTGCACCTAATTCGATGCAGCGTACGGCGCTCTCAATTTCGTCCAAGGAAGAGATGACGATCACCGGCAGGTCACGCAGCGCGGTGTCGCTCTTCATCTCTTGGAGGACCGCATAGCCGTCCTTGCCCGGCATCAGGATGTCCAGCAGGACTGCGTCGAACGGCTCACCCCGCATCTGGGCCAGGGCGGACTCGCCATCCTCGGCCAGCGCTACCGTGTGGCCCTGGCTTTCCAGATTGGCCTTCAGCTTGATGCGGTTCATGCGATTGTCGTCGACGGCCAAAATGTGGCCCGTGATGTCCGTCATAGATTTGCCTCCGCATTCAGCCTGCCCAAAGCACTGTGCGCTTGCAGCGCCATCATTTTAGTTGGTTCAGCGCACCGGCCGCGGGTTCGTACGCGCGTGCAATCTCCACCGCCAGTGCTTCGGCGTTGCTCAGATCTCCCTCCTTGGCCGTCTCCTCCAGCCGCTTGCACAGCGCCGACAAATCGACCGCGCCAAAGTCCGCGCTGTTGGATTTAAGCGTATGCGCGGCGCGGCGCACAGCTTCGGCATCCCGGTCGGCGATGCCCCGCTGCATGGTATCCAGCAGCCCCGGCGCATCCTCCAAGAAGCTGTCGATCAACATGGCCATCACCTCCTGATTATCATCGACCACGCGCCGCAGGCGGTCCAGGGCGGCGGGATCCAGGGCAGGCCTGCCGCCGTCTTCGTCTGTCGCCGGCTTCTCGCTGACTTGCGCGTTGCTTGGCTTGACTGGCGCCGCTGCCGCTGCCGGTTCTTCTAGCATGGCAACGCTTGTCGGGTCACCAGCGAAATGCACCTGAAACCAACTGTTCTTGATCGCCTCGATCAGATCCGGCACGCGAATTGGCTTGGCCACGTAGCCGTTCATGCCGGCCTCCTGACAGGACCGTACCTCCTCCTTCAGGACATCGGCCGTCATGGCCACAACGCACGGCTGTCTTTCCTGAGGCCACCGTCGGCGGATCTCGCGGGTGGCTTCCATGCCATCCATCTCCGGCATCTGAATGTCCATCAAGACCAGGTCGTAGTGACTACGCTCCAGTGCAGCCAGCGCTTCCAATCCATTGGTCGCCAAGTCCGCTGTGTAACCGAGCCGCTCTAGCAGCAACGTAGCCAGACGTTGGTTGGTCTTGTTGTCCTCCACGAGCAGGATGCTCAGCGGGTAGCGCTGCCCCATCAGCGGATCAAACTCCGAATCGCGGTCGCCTTCGGCTCCGGCCGCAGGGGGCGGGCGGTCGCCGAAGATGTCCAGGAGTTCATTGTAGAGCTGGGATGTTTTGATGGGTTTGGTTAGGCAGGCCGAGACTTGCGCCTGCTTCAGCTGTTCCTCGTCCGAGGCCTGCCGACCGAGGGATGTCAGCAGGACCAGCGGCAGCGATCGGGCATCTCGTTCCCGACGCATGGCTGCTGCCAAGGTCAGGCCATCCATCTCCGCCATCTGTACGTCCAGGATGGCTAGGTCAAATTTTTCACCGGACTGTAACAGCGCCAGGGCTTCGGAGGGTAGCGAGGCTTCCCGCGCCTCCATGCGCCAGCCCTCCACCTGACGGCGCAGGATTTGGCGATTGGTTTGATTGTCGTCGACGATAAGTACATGCCGGCCCGCCAATTCGGGTTGAATGCGGTCGAGGTAGCTCCGCCGCGCGGCCGGCGCAGGCCGGGTCCGAATCGTGAAGTGAAATATCGTACCCTGGCCTGGGATTCCCTGGCTTTCCACCCAGATCTTGCCGCCCATCAGCTCCGACAGGCGGCGGCTGATCGCCAGCCCCAATCCGGTGCCGCCATAGCGGCGCGTTGTGGATGCATCGACTTGGCTGAACGATTCAAATAGTCGTTCCGCATCTCTGGGCGCAATGCCGATACCGGTGTCTCTGACTTGAAAATGGAGGCTTAGGTTGTCGTCCGCGTCCGCCTCGTCGAGTGCTACTGATATGACGATCTCCCCTTCGGAGGTGAACTTGACGGCATTGGTGAGCAGATTGGCCAGGACCTGGCGCAGGCGGGTGGCGTCGCCGTAGATCGCTTCCGGCACGTCATCGGCCATGAGGTAGGCTAGATTCAAGCCTTTGTTGGTCGCCGCCGGGGCCACCAGGTCGAGCGAATCCTCCACGCACTCGCGCAGGTCGATGGGTTGAACCTCCAACACCAGCCGGTCCGCCTCAATCTTAGAGAAGTCGAGGATGTCGTTGATGATGACCAGGAGCGATTCACTGCTGTTGCGGATAATTTCGGCATACTCTCGCTGTTCGCCGTTGAGTTCGGTGTCCAGCAGCAGCGTGTTCATGCCGATGACGGCGTTCATGGGGGTGCGGATCTCGTGACTCATGTTGGCCAGAAACGCGCTCTTGGCCGCGGTCGCGTCTTCGGCTGCCTGGCGCGCATCCTCGGCTTGGACATACAGCGCTGCAATCTCCTCCTGGGCCGCCTCGGTGCGCCCCAGGAAATAGAGCAGAACGGAAAACGCGGCCGCTGAGGCGCCGACGATGTTGAGTACCCAGAAGGCGTTCACCACGTAGGACGGTAGGTTGTTAGACGGATCGAGGCGACCTTCCAGCAGCGCCCCGGTCACGACACATGCGACGAAGGCGATAAACCAAAGCTGCGCCTGTCGCGAGGGCGAAACCAGCAGGGCCGTCAGCGGGGCAATGAGGCTCCAGATGACGACAGCGCCCGAACTGGCATAGCCGCCCAGTACAAGCATGAGCCCAAATGGAATCAGCAAGGTGATGCCCTGCTGCACGTCTCGGAACCAGGCATAGCGCTTGTGCCAGCGCAACAGCAGAATATTGGCCAGCGAGATCAGGCTGTAGGTCCATGGCCAGAGTGTCGCGCCCGGTTCGTTCCATGTCATATAGATGGCGCCCCATACGAGGCCGGTCACACCTAGTAGAAGCGCGACCGCAACGACGATGGTCTTCTGCAGGGTGGCCTCATCGTCGTCAGCTTCGTTGCGGGCGAGCGCTTCCAGCGTATCGAAGAGGTTTCTGCCAAGCCTTTGGATCATGTCTGTCTAGTCCGGTGTAGCGGTACTCGATCGCGCGTTGGGTTCGAGTACGAGAAACGAGTAGTCAGATTTTTCAAGCGACCATCATTTTGGAATGGGCGCTAGACTATATCGAGAGTTAGACGGTCTTGAGATACTGATGAACAAAGCTGACCGCCACCGAGCCTTGTCCCACGGCCGAGGCCACGCGCCGCACTGCGCCGTGGCGCACGTCGCCGGCAGCAAAGATGCCGGGCACGCTGGTCTCGTAGAGATAGGGATCGCGGTCGAGCGTCCAGCCCTTGGGCCGCTTGCCATCCTCGGCCAAGTCGGGACCAGTGAGGATGAAGCCGGCTTCATTGCAGCGCACCACATCTGCGATCATACTGGTGTGGGGGACGGCGCCAATGAAGAGGAAGAGGGCGGCGGCAGGTACAGTCTGTATTTCCTCGGTCCGGCTGTTCCTCAGCGTGATGGCTCCCAGACGCTCGGCGCCGTGGGCTTCCTCGACCGTGGTGTAGGTGAGGACATCGATGTTCTCGCGCCCGTCGATCTGGTCGATGAGATATTGGGACATGCTATGGGCCAGCGATTCGCCCCGGACCAACATGGTGACCTGACGCGCAAAGCGGGAGAAGAACATGGCCCCCTGGCCGGCCGAGTTGGCCCCGCCTACCACGTAGACGTGCTGGTCTTTGTAGTTGGCCGCTTCGGTGAGCGCGGCGCCATAGAAGATGCCGGCGCCTGTGAGACGGTCGACGCCGGGCGCGTCCAACCTGCGCACGGTAACGCCGGTGGCCAGAATGAGGGCCTTGCAGGTGAGTTCCGTGCCGTCGCCCAACACCACGATGCGATAGGGGTCTTCAATGCGCACGCGCTTGACCTCTTGCGCAGTTAGAATCTCGGCGCCCAGCCGCTTGGCCTGGGTCGTGGCGCGGTTGGCCAGATCGATGCCGCTGATGCCGCTGGGAAAGCCGAGATAGTTCTCGATGCGTGAGCTGGTGCCGGCCTGGCCGCCGGTGGCTTCCATATCGATGACGAGCGTACTCAGCCCTTCGGAAGCGCCGTAGACGCCTGCGCCCAGCCCGGCCGGGCCGGCCCCCACAACGATGAGATCGTAGCTGCCGGCCGTGGCCTGGGTCTGAAGACCGCAGGTGTTCGCCAGCAACCGGTTGTCTGGAGCGACCAGGACGCGACCGTCCGGGAAAAAGATGACCGGCAGCTGATGCGCTCCGTTCTCCAGTGACTCGACCAGCACGCGGGCCGCACTGTCGTTCTCCATGTCCAACCACTGATAAGGGATGCGATTGCGCGCCAGGAAGTCCTTGACCTCGTGGCAGCGGGCCGACCATTGGGTCCCGGCCACGCGGATGCCGTCGTAGGGTAGGCGCACATTGGCGTGCCAGTCGCTCAGGAGATCGTCCAGCACGGGATACATCAGTTGCTCCGGCGGATCCCAGGGCTTCATCAGGTAATAGTCCAGATTGATCTCGTTGATACTGGCGATGGCAGCTTCGGTGTCGGCGTATGCCGTCAACAATACCTTGCGTGCATCCGGATAGAGTTTTGCCGCCTGGGCCAGGAACTCTGTGCCTGCCATGTTGGGCATGCGCTGGTCGGCCAAAAAAAGGGCGATTGGAACGCCGCGCTGTTTCAATTCTCGGGTTGCGTTCAGGGCCTCCTGGCTTGAGCCGGCCTTGATGATGCGGTACTTACGGCGGAAGTGCGAACGCAGATCGCGCTCGACCGCGTTCAGGATTTGAGGTTCGTCATCAACGATCAGAATGGTCGGTGCAGGCATACCATAGCTCCAGATTATTCATGCGGGTTTCCTAGCACAGTCGCAGCATTTACGCCGATCTGTGCTAGCCGTTCTCATCGACCTTGCCAAGCTGCAACCAGGTCAGGGCCATTTGAAACGCGCGGCAGATGCCGCAGGTGTGATCGAGCCGGAGGAGCACGAGGAGGGCGGCCAGGCCCAAGAGCATCAAACCCGCAGTCTGCTCAACCGCCGGCGTCTGGCCGGATACAGGCAGCAATCGTCCCACGGCGACCTCGGCAGCCAGCCGTCCCAGCAGGAAAGAACCAGCCAACGCCGCAACTGCGACGAATGTCAAGCCAAGACTTTGGCGAAGGGAGCCGTTGCCCTTGCGTTGGTTGATATTCCTGACCGATATGCCAACTTTGCCAATCATCGGTTCACTCCTCCTAAAGATCGCTGTTGTAGCTGACTATTTTCAGATAATCCGTCTGGTCGTTCGACAGGCTCACGACAGGTCCGCCGTATCCGGTTTGTTCCGCGGTCTATTGGCGGTAAATTCCTGGGCAGCAATGTTGAGGCTATGCTTAGCTCGGAGTCTCTGCTATCATCTTTGGTGAAACAATTACCATGCGCTTTCAATGTAGACTTGCACAGTTTTTGTGGCGCCCCAAGTGTTTTACGGCGCAATGTGCGCCATAAAATAGCACGGATGCAAGCGTGAGTCAAAGTCGAACGGGCCTTTATGAATGAAAGCGACCTGCGCGTGCAGCGGACTCGACGTCTGCTCCAAGAAGCGCTCATCGATCTTATGGCGGTCACGGAGTACGACGCTATCTCCATCCGCGACTTGACGGGAGAGGCGCAAGTCGGCTACCGGACGTTTTTCCGCCACTACGCCTCCAAGGATGAACTGCTGCAGGCGGTCATCGACGATGCTCTCGAACGTTTTCGGCAAGCGCGCCTGGATCCCGGACCGGCCGATGCGCCGGTGAGGAACACGATTGCTGCGCTGCACTATGCCGAAGAGCACGCCGACGTTTTCCGGCTGCTGCTGCGCACGGCGGCGGCGGAGCGGTTGGTGACTGCAATCTTTGACTTTGGTTTGGAGGAGGGCAGAGCGTTTTTCGGCGGCTCGGATGTGCCGGAAGATCTGGTTGCCTATCACTTCGCAACATCCGCCGTCGGTTTGATGCGTTGGTGGCTGGAAAACGATATGCCGTTTTCGGCCGAGGAAATGGCCGACTACATCATCCGGCTGCTCATTCGTCCCATTCAGGACCTCTCTAATAGAGACTTCACTTGAACTTCGTACATTATTAAACTTTTCTTGACGCTTAAATCGCGATCCGGGTGCCCACCGCCTCCCCTGCCAGAAGCGCAGCCAGATTGCCCGGCTGCAGCATGGAGAGAATGTCGACGCGCAGGCCGTCCGTGATGGCGTCGCGCGCCGGATTTAGCGCGTCGAGCTTGCCGGCCATGGCGCCACTGGCATCGGTGCCGGCGCGCCGGTCCAGGCGCGCCACCGCCGCGGTTCCCAGGCTCACCCGTGGGAGCAAGCGCGCGTCGGGATGGCGGGCCGGATCCCGGTCGTAGATGCCGTCGACGGCCGTGGCGAAGACCAGGCGCCCGGCTTCGAAGTGCAGAGCCAGCGCCACGGCCAGGGCATCGCCGCCGCCCACGCTGAAG
>CAYZLP010000153.1:0-8840 GCA_964478635.1 uncultured Caldilineaceae bacterium | reverse complement strand
CGAGCCGATTTCCTCTTCGCCTTCGGTGATGAACTTGAGGCCCACGGGCAGCTCGTTCGCGGTCTGGAGCCATGCCTTGGCCGCCTTGGTGAAGGCCAGCACGCCCGACTTGTTGTCTGTGGCGCCCCGTCCCCAGAGCCGTCCATTCGCAATTTCGCCGCTGTAGGGCGGATAGGTCCACAGCTCGACCGGTTCCACCGGCTGGACGTCATAATGGGCGTAGCAGAGCAGCGTTTTTTCGCTGGCCATCGTAGGCATGTGGCCGATGATACAGGGCGGCCCGCCCGGCGTGGGATAGGCCGCTGCGTCTAGTCCGTCCGCGTGCATCATCTCCACCACGAGCGCGGCGCATTCTTCCAGGCCGATCTTTTGTGCGCTTACGCTGGGCTGCTGGACAAAGCGCTGCAGATCGCCAATCGCCTCGTCCCGGTGGGCGTCGATCCAGTCGAAAACTTGCTGCAATTGGGGATGTACTTCGTACATGAGTTCCTCTTTGTGTATGTCAACTGCGCTATGTTCGTAAGGATTGCCAGCATTACCATGCATATGCTTCTGGCGCTGCGCCGCCGGGTCCCGGCCAGATGTCATCCAGCAATGTCAGCGTCTCGCTGGCAAGTTGGATGTCCAGCGCCCGTAAACTCCCCTCATACTGCTCTATGGTCCGAGGACCGATAATCGGGGCTGTCACAGCCGGATTCGCCAGCAGCCAGGCTAAAGCGACATCGGCCGGCGCTTCGCCTAGATCGGCGCACAGGTCTTCCCATTGCTGCAACTGCTCTCGATGTCGTTCGATGGTCGTTTGCAGGCTGGTGGATGCGCGCCGGCCTTCCAATTGTTTACGCAGCACGCCGGCCAGCAGCCCCCCGCCCAATGGACTCCATGGAATAACGCCGAGCCCATAGCCCTCACAAGCGGGCAGGACTTCCAACTCGACCATGCGCGCGTTTAAGCTATATTTGCTTTGTTCGGAAACCAGACCCAGGAAATTTCGCCGCAGCGCGGCTTCGTTCGCCTGGGCAATGTGCCAGCCGGCGAAATTGCTGGATCCTACGTATAGGACTTTTCCTTCTCTTACCAGCTGCTCCATGGCCTGCCAGATTTCTTCCCAGGGCGTGCTCCGCTCAATATGATGCATCTGGTAGAGATCGATGTGGTCGGTCTGTAATCGGCGCAGACTCGCCTCGCAGGCTGCGCGTATGTGGTAGGCCGAGAGACCTCGATCATTGGGACCAGCGTCCATGGCGCCGTAGACCTTGGTTGCAAGAACGATCTGTTCTCGACGCCCGCCTTGGGCAAGCCATCTTCCGATGATCTCTTCCGTATGGCCGACTTTGATTTGGTGACCGTAGCGATTGGCGGTGTCAAAGAAATTGACGCCGGTCTCCAGCGCCCGATCCATGATAGCGTGGCTGGTTGTTTCATCAGTCTGGGGGCCGAAATTCATGGTGCCAAGGCAGAGCCGGCTGACGCGCAGTCCCGTTCGTCCAAGATTGGCATATTGCATCGTACGATGATGTCCTTTCGTCTGTATCGTTGCCTCTATACCCTCGTATATCCTCGCCTCGCGAAAACAATTCGCGGCGCGGGGTTCAGAGCCTTGCCGAAAACTCGATTGTGCGTCCCGACTCCTCTCTTGCCAGCCTGTTCGCCACAGAGGGTGTTCGCCACAGAGGGTGTCCGGGCAAATTCTTAGGAGTCCGCCAGTCCGAGCCTCTCCAGTTGCTCTGGTGGCAAGCCTTCATTTGACAACACATCCAGCAACACATGGAGCATACGCCGTCGCTGCTCCATTTCCGTTGTCCATAGATTACGCGCCTGCTGCGGATCTTCAGCGCGGTGAAAAAGGAAATTCTCCCGGCTCAAGGCCCGATAGCGGGTAGGGGTCTGCCACTGCATGTAGTCAACGCCCGGAATAAAGTGACCCGCGGCGACCGGTAAGGCCGGACCCTCTTCCGCAACCAGTGATCGATAGACTTGTGTGGAATAGAAGAACAAGGGCTCATCCTTGACGGGTGATTTGAAGATCGTCCATTCTCCGTCTGTACAGCATATGCCCTGACCAAAGGTTCCATATACAAGGGCCGACCGATGCGTGTCTGCATCGCCGCTGAGTACGGGCAGTATGCTACGGCTGTGCGTGCGCGACGGCGGTGCGACGCCGGCCGTGTCAAGCAAGGTGGCAAACAGATCGACTGTCGACGTCAATGTGGTAAGCGACCTGCCATGGCCAGGATAGTCCGGATGCCAAACGAGCAGGGGGATGTTGGCATGGCTGTCGTAATGGGGATACTGCTTGCCAAAAACGCCTCTTTCCCCCAAGTCGTGTCCGTGGTCGGTGGTGACGATCAGGGCCGTGTTTTCCCAAAGCCCCAGTTCATCCATGGTACGCAGCAGCTCGCCAAACCAGCGGTCGACCATCGTCAGTTTGCCCGCATACTGCGCACGAATGAAAGCCAATTCCTCGGTCGAGGTGGCAGCATTGAATGCCGCCAGTCGATCCACATCCTGGTAGGGGGGCCATAGCGTGAAGCGATCTCGATCTGAACCGTTGCCGTACATCGACGCGTAAGGCTCGGGTACGTGAAATGGTTCGTGAACATCAAAGGACTCCACTTGGAGAAAGAATGGCATGGAGGGCTGGGCATTACTGCGTAACCAGCGGGCCGCGCCACTCATTACCTTGGCCGGGAAGAAATCCTCTTCACCGGTGAAGTCTTTGACGTTGGCATAGTAGCGTCTTCCCCACTGGGGGCGCCAGCGCTCGATGCGTTCGACCCATGCTGGTACCGGTGCATCAGCAGGCAGGGGCGGTTGCCAGTAGTCGATTTCGTGTCCACGTACCATTTGGCTGCTCTGGAAAGACTGCAAATAACCATTGGCCGGTTCTTCCCAATAATGGTAGTGGTCCGTAACGATAGCCGTTGTGTATCCTGCACTCTCCAACAGCTTGGGACCCCGGGCATCAAACTGTTCCAGGGAGCCCCAGGGACGCCACATCATCTCCCGGAAGCCGGCGTAGATTTCCCGGCGCGCCGGCATGCACGGCAAACTGCCGACAAAGTGATTGTCAAAGCGCCAGGCCCGCCGCGCAAATTCGCTTAGGTTGGGCGTGGCGATTTCGGCTGGGCCGTAGGCCGATAAACAGTGCCGATTGAGGCTGTCAATCAGTACCAGTACGATATTCGGCTTCGGATGCGTTTCGTTTGTGTCAGACATGACTATGCTCCTGGTAGAGGATGTCGCTACTGCTTCACGGCTCCCGCGGCGAGGCCGGAGACCAGTTGGCGCTGTAGGAACAGAAAGATGATCAGAGTCGGCAGGGTAGCCACCACCGAGGCGCTCATGACCAGATCCCATTGCGTTGTGTATTGACCGAACAAGTTGGCAAGGCCGATTGGTATCGTTTTTAGGTCATTGTCCGTAATGAGGGTAAGGGCGAAGAGGAATTCATTCCAGGCCTGGACGAAGGTGTAGATGGCCGTGGCCGCGACCCCGGGCCATGCAATCGGCAGCACAACGCGCAGGATGACGCCGATCGTGGAGCAACCATCAATGATCGCAGCCTCATCCAACTCACGCGGTACGCTGTCCAAGTAGCCTAGCAGCATGTAGATCGAAAAGGGAATTGTGATGGCGATGTAAGTCAAAATCAGACCAAGGAGATTGTTGACCAAACCCATCCGATAGAAAATGAAGTAAATGGGCGTCGTCAGCACGATAAAGGGAAAGAGCTGAAGAAATACGACAAAAATCAGCAGCGTATAGCGCAGGCGAAAGGTGCGACGCGAAAAGCCGTATGCGGCCAGAAAGGAGAGCGCTACGGAGATCACCGTCGCTGGGATGGACACCAGCAAGCTGTTGCGAACGTAGACGGCGAAGCCCGAGGCAAAGACTGCGCGATAGTTCTGGAGCGTCACGCTGCTCGGGATCAGCTGAAATTCATCTGCGAAGAGCTCAGATGCAGGTCGAATCGAGGTCAAGACTACCCAGAGAAAGGGGAAGACCAGCAAGATCAGGAGGGCAAACGTGACGAATACGGTAAGTGCATCTTTGACGAGGCGAGTCGAGGCAGGGCGCGTCATTGTTGGCCTACGCTTCTTCTGAACACAGTTGCGAAATAGATGATTGAGAAGAGCAACATGGTCACGCTCATCAGTACGCCAACGGCAGCGCCGTAGCCCAGGCGATAGTTGGTGAATGCTTCCGTATACATCTGGGTGGCCAAAACTTGCGTGAAGTTGCCCGGTCCGCCTTGGGTTGTCAACCAGACGTAGACAAAATTGTTGTAGGTCCAGATTGTGGTTAGCAAGGTAATGACGACCAGCACCGGTCGCAGCAGGGGCAGCGTGATGTGAAGATAGACGCGCCACTCAGAAGCTCCGTCTACTCGCGCCGCGTCATAGAGGTCGTCCGGTATCGACTGCAGGCCGGCCAGCAGGGTAATGATTACAAAGGGCAATTCACGCCAGACGACGATCGCCACGATTGCCCACCAGACGGTCGATGTGCGGACCAGAAATGGAATCCCTTGGTCAATCACGCCCAACTCCAGGAGGATTTGATTGATGGCGCCGAAACGCGGGTGCAGCATCCATTTCCAGGCGGCAACGGCCACTACCGGCGGCGTAACCCACGGAATCAACACCATCGATCGGGCAAGCCACAAGAGATGCCAGCGGCGCAGCGCCTCGCTATTCAGCAATTGCGCAAAGGCCAGTCCGAGCAGCAGTCGCAACCCAACTGTCATGATTGTGAGCCAGAAAATCGTGTTGCGTAGCGTCAGATGGGTCATCGGATCGCGTACAAGCTCGATATAGTTGTCGATGCCGATCCACTCGCCACCCTTGGCCAACTCGAATAGGCTGATCTTCTGTAGGCTGAGAATGAAGTTGTAAATGGCGGGCCAAAGGAAAAAGAACAGAAGGATTAGCAGCGCCGGCATGAGAAGCAGATAGCCTTCGGTACGCACGACAAAACGCCGTCCCCAAGCTGTTGCACTGTTGTTTCCGGCGTGCCCTACCTGAGTTGTATTGTCTTGGATTGTCATTCCTGATCAGTTTTCGGTCGCTGACGCCGGTGCTGGCATGACGATTGAATCCGACTCGAATCCGCGGGAGTGCGGATGCATTGCCAAGGTGACAGTCGAAGGTGACAGACTACGTAATCGGACTACGTAATCGGACTACGTAATCGGACTATTTAATCAACCGTATTGGACAGTCCGTGACCGTCACCCTGGCATGCTTTGTCCCTCTAGTAGAGACGTCACGTGAACTTCGTACATTCCCGCCGGTTTTCGCACTGGAGGAATGTACGAAGTTCAACTTATGTGACAATACGATAGCAATTACTTGCTTGCTATTCAGAGGAAGTAAGCAGATTCTCCATTTCCGCCATCAGATCGGCGCCTGCCTGCTCCGACGATTTCTGGCCCGAATAGACGGACCCGAATTCGCTGTTGGTAGCCGCCCACATGGCAGATACCGGAGGCGGCGCCAGGATGTAGACGCTGAAGGTTACGGCATGGGGCAGCTGATCGGCGTAGCCCTGCATTTCCTCACCAAATGCCATCTCGCCAAGGAGAGAGACTTGGGGCGGGAATTGACCGGTATAGTAATTTTCGTAGAAATTGCGGCTGGTCAAGAACTTGATCAACTCCCAGGCTGCATCAGGGTGGGCAGTATTGGGATTGATTACGAGTGTACGGCCGCCCAGATGGGAGATGCGCGTTTCGGAACCTTGCGGATCGGCCGCAGACATGACGGGCGCCTCGGATTGCTCGACGGCGGCCCGGAATGCCTGGGGCGGCAGGAATAGGATGGCGCAGTCCCCTCGACCGAGCGCGCTGGTATACTCTGGATCGCCCCAGGAATCAATGGCAATCATCGATTCGGGGGTGTAACCGGCTTCAAAGAAGCTGTTGAAGTAATCCATGGCGCCGGCAACGGCCTCTGGCGTCGTTCCCGTCTGCCATCCTTCGCCGCCATCTGACTCCACGAACCATTCGCCATTGCTCCACAGGTAGTAGTTTGCCAAAAACCACATACCCGACGTTGGACCGCTGCCAGCCGGGAAGCAGAAGCCGTACTGGTCGGTACGCCCGTCTCCATCTTTGTCCACGGTCAGCTGTGCCGCAGCCGAAGCCAATTCCTCCCAGGTGTCGGGAAATGCCGCCACACCGGCCTCTTCGAAGAGATCCGGCCGGTAGCCCATGGCAAATGTATCCACGCTAAAGGGGATGCCGTACAGGCTGCCTTCAAACTCTCCCAGATCGTAGCCCAGGAAATCTTCCTTGAAACTGGCGATGTCGGTAACGGCGCCGGGCGGCGAACTTTCGATATAGGAATCCAGATTGGCCACCAGGTCGGCGCTGGCAAGATCCCGGGTCCAGACAAAGGCCATCTGGGCAACGTCCGGCCCGCCCCCTGCCTGTACCTCGCGCACGTACTGGTTTTGCGCATCGGCCCACGGCACGGTTTCAAAGGTCACCTGGATATTTGGATTCATTTCACTGAATTCTGCCAGCGCCCGTTCAAACAGGTCGCCCACCTCGTTGGGGGGATCGCTCTGGCGGAACGTCAGTTCCACGACTTCGCCTTCGGCCGGAGCCGCTACCTCCGCGCCTTCTTGAGGTACCGCCGTGCACGCTGAAACCAGAAAGGTCATCAAGAGCGCAATAACCGCAATGGCTTGGTGCATTCTGGACTGCCTTTGATAGTGCATAGTCATCTCCTCTTGCATCTGGATGGTGTGGAAAATAGGTTGCAACCCCACAAGACTATGGGTGGGTGGCAAAGCTTGCCAGCGCAGATAGATACCAAGGGAAAACAGAGTGTCAATCGGGCGCGCCCCGTGATGGCTGCCGACCCGAATGGAGATCGGTTGGAAACCGGCATGACGATTGCAGTCAGAATGACGGTTGCAATACGCTGGATTCTAGCGGGCTGCCTGTCAGTGTACACCGTGTTCATGGTACCGTCAACGGCAAAACACCTCTGCCCATTATCAATCAGCCCGATGACAGCACAGCGGAGGCGAATCTCTTTACCTATAGGCGGGATGGGTACGGACGGCGTCTGGTCCACGTGTGTGCCCGTCAACACGAAAAGTGCAGCAAGATAACTGTACCAAACACTGCTCCGCTTTGGAGCCTCATGTGCAACAAAAAGCCCGCTCCTCCTTTTTTGGCAAGGAGCAGGCTTTTTGTTGGTTATCGGTGGTTTGGCGGATCGCTATGTCCGGATCCTGATACGATTTGCCGCCGATTGACAGAACGGCGCTGCGTCCATACACTGCACCCATACACTGCATACAAGCATTCGTTATGCGTGACGGCATCCGTCTGTCAGCAAGCTGCGAACTTGATTCCAAACAGTTACCGATGACGACGAAACGTTTTGTGAGGTTTATCGGTCTGCCCGTTCTGATCATTGCGATCGGGGGCGGGATCGCCTTTGGAGTTTGGGCTTTGGATGCTGCCCCGCCAATGCCTGAGGCGCTCGCCGCGATGGAATCCGACGAAGGCGTCCGCGTTTCCACAGAGCAGTGGCTCGTCTTCACGCCCATCGAGGAAGACTCGGATATTGGCATCATCATCTACCCAGGCGCCAGAGTAGATCCACGCGCGTACGCGCCACAGGCACATACGATGGCCGCGGCGGGCTACCTGACGGTAATTGCGCCCATGCCCCTCAACCTGGCCGTATTGGCTCCCAACCGGGCCAAGACAATCATGAACGCCTTTCCGACCATCACCTCCTGGTCTCTGGTCGGCCATTCCGCCGGCGGATCGATGGCGGCAAGCTTTGTCAATCGCTACCCCGAGCACGTGATAAGCTTGACGCTTTGGGCCGCATACGTTGCGGGAAATGTCGACCTAAGTAGTTCGTCGCTTGCCGTTGCTTCGGTATATGGCACGCGCGATGGTCTTGTTACTCAGGACGAAATCGAACAATCGGTCGCTTTGCTACCGCCATCTCTGCTGTTGGTTCCCATCGAAGGCGGCAATCATGCCCAGTTTGGCTGGTACGGGGATCAGGAAGGGGATAACCCTGCAACCATTTCCCGCGAGATGCAGCAGGCAATCGCAGTGCAGACGGTCCTCGACTTCCTTCCCTAGGAATGAAGCAAAGACGCAATAGCGACGCGCTTCCATCAAATCGAGATCACTCGGTCATCCGGCCCATGCTCGTCGAGATAGTGGGAGAGCCGTCGCCCGCCCTCAGCCGTGACGACCATGCTGTCGATGATGCGGTAGCCGTCCACGCCAGGCCGGTAGATGCCAGGCTCGTTGGAGAAGACCATGGTCGGCGTCAGGATGGTCTCGTCGCCGGGTGAGAGCCAGGGCGCTTCGTGGCCTTCAATGCCCATGCCGTGACCGATGCGGTGGCGGATGAAGTCGCCATAACCCCCGTCGCGCAGGACGGCCCACGCGGCTTCATTAACCGCGGCGCACGTGTTGCCCGGGTGCAACGCGGCTAGCGCGGCCTCATCACAGGCCCAGGTTGCATCCAGGCAGCGTTGCTGATCGGCCGTAGGCTCGCCGATGACATAGGTGCAGCCGCTCTCCGCGTGATATCCGCCCACTTTGACGCCGATGCCGACAATGAGCGTATCGCCCGGGCGGATGGTCACGGGGCCGGGTTGGCCGTGGGGCAGCGCGCCCCGGGCGCCCGTGTGGGCCGTCAGCGCGACCGCGCCCCGGTAGAAGTTGATTAACTCGGTCAGCTCTCGGCGCATCTTGGCCGTGGTCTCCTGTTGGACGATCTGCACCACGTCCAGTTCGGTGATGCCGCTGTCGATGCCGTCACCCACGGCCTGGCGCGCGATCTCCTGGCCGT
>CAYZLP010000152.1:0-8844 GCA_964478635.1 uncultured Caldilineaceae bacterium | reverse complement strand
GCGCCGTTTTCCTGGCGACGCAGGGAGAACCGATCCAGCAACTTACGCATCTCGTTGAGGGGAGAATCGTAGAGGCGTCCGTCGGCTTCTTCGTAGGTCATGCGCATCACCCGCACCCAGCTGGGCGTGATCACCACGTCGTCAATCTTCCCGTCGGCCGCCAGCTTGATGCCGAACGAAAGGGCCGGTGACGTCTCGTGCAGGCCCAGGCCCAGGCGGTCGGTCACCGCTTCCGGCAGCATGTGGATGGTGCCTTCCGGCAAATAGAGATTGGCGGCCCGGTCCCGGGCTTCTCGCTCGGCCGCGCTGTCGGGCGGGATGAGCGCCGCCACGTCGGCCACATGAACCCAGAGGCGTTCTCCATCCCAGCTGATGGCGTCATCCGGGTCCGTATTGCCCTCGTCGTCGATGGCAAAGGCGGCCAGGCCGGTCAAGTCCCGGCGCGTCTCATCAGGAAGGTCCGGCACCGAGAAGGCGGGCTGTTCGGTGGAGAGGCCAAAGCGGGCAGGATAGGGATTGACGGTCTCATCCCAGTAGCCGATTGACAGCAGCAGCCCATGCGCGGCTTGCGGGGTCTCTGGGCGGTTCAGCGCGCGCAGCGTACGGCTTCCCTCGCGATCGCGCAGGGCCAGTTCTACAACATCGGCAAGCCGCGCTTCATCTTCCGGGAGATAGCTGTTGCGATTGATGCGCGCCGCAAAGGCGATCCAGGCGGCTTCCTCCGCTGCCTTGGCGGCCCGCTCCGCTTCAACCGCCGCGACCTCAGCCTGGCTCTGGACATCGATTGCGTCGGGCTCATCCGCGCGGAAATAGAGGCCATCCTCCACCAATTGCCAGATCGCCCAGGCGGAGGCCGGTGTAAACTCTTCAAAGGCCAGTTCGGAAAGTTCCTGCAAGGTAGTCGTTTCGCCGGCCAACAGCTCCCACGCCGCCATGATATCCCCCGTGTCGGCGCGGTTGAGTTCGCCCAAGGAACGGAGCGGACCGCGATGAAGGAGCTGGACATCCTTGGGTCGTACGCTCAGACGTTCGCCGCCTTCCGTCTGGATGGTGATCTTCTTTTCGCCGGGTTCAACAATGCGGGCAGGACGCTGCTTGTAGAGGACGAAGCTATCCGCAATCAAAGGTTTAGAGGGCATCGACACGCCATTCTAGGTAATGAGACAGGAGCCTGATGACCCATTGTCCGCGCGGCACGTCGAATTGTCAATCCTTGAATAGACCGCGGATTGGGCGGATGCGGCGGATTGATCCGAATTTTCCAAGGAATATCCGTCAAAATCCGCCGCATCCGTAACATCCGCGGTCTATCGAAACGACTATCTGCGCGACCAGGTGACCGGCAGATGGCGGAGGCCGCGCATGATGGGATGGGTGTGCCAGCGGAGAGACTCGACCGGTGCAGCAAGTTGGAGGCCGGGCAGGCGGCGTAACAGGGTCGCAAAGGCGATGCGTCCTTCCAGGCGGGCCAGGGGCGCACCCAGGCAATAATGGATTCCCATGCCGAAACCGAGATGGCGATTGGGCGATCGCGTCAGGTCAAGCCGGTCCGGCGCGACAAACTGCCTGGGATCGCGATTCGCGGCCGCCAGCACCACGCTGACCGAGTCGCCCGGGGCAATGTCGCAACCGTGGAGCGTCACCGGTTCGGCCGCAAAACGGATGGGCGCCCGCTCGACCGGATTGGCGTAGCGGACCAATTCTTCCACGGCCAGGGGCATGATCGAAGCATCGGACTGCAGGTCCCCACAGGCTGCAGCATTCTCCAATAAGGCCAGCATGCCGTTCCCAATGAGATTGACCGACGTCTCGTGACCGACCACGATGAGGAGCAGCACCATGCTGAACAGCTCTTCTTCGCGCAGGCGATCCCCGTCTGCCTCGACCTGAAGCAGTGACGTCAGCAAATCGTCGCGCGGCTCCGCCCGGCGCTGCGCACAGATCGCGCGCAGATAGTCGATAAAGTCCTCCATGGTCCGGCGGGATTTTTCCAGCTTGCGCAGGGTGCGGGCCGTATCGGCCGTGGGCGCGACGATGGCGCTGCTCCAGCGGCGAAAGCGCGCCCTGTCTTCCGGCGGGATGCCCAGTAGTTCAGCAATGACGATGATGGGAAAGGGAAAGGCGAAGTCCTCGATCAGATCCATCTCGCCCCGATGATGTACCCGGTCGAGCAAGTCGTCGGCGATCTGCTGCAGGCGAGGCGCAAGCGCTTCGACCATGGCCACGGTAAAGGCATCGTTGACCAGCATGCGCAGCCGGGTATGGTCCGGTTCATCCATGTTGAGGATGTGATTGCTGATCAGGCGGAGCAGCGGCGGCATTGCCGGCAGGGCAGCCCGTTCGGCGGATGGAAGCGCGTTGCGATAATCCTTGACGAAACGTCGATGATCGCGCAAGACGGCCAAACAATCGTCATAGCGGGTGATGTACCAGGTGGTGATGCCGTGACGATTGGTGTGGCTGTGGGCCGGCGCATGGTCACGTAGCCAGGCGTAAGTTGGATACGGGTCGGCCTTGAATTGGGGGCCGAAGAGGGTAGGCATGGTAGGGTGAAGATTGGTCCGTGAAGATTGAAGATTGGTGATTGGGATTATAACCTGTTGTGGATGAAAGCTCTATACTTTCTTGACAAAGGCAACTTGCCCTGCTATAGTTGCGCCTCACAACCACATACTTGGCTCTTATCCAGAGAGGTGGAGGGACCGGCCCTGTGAAACCTCGGCAACCCGGCATCAAAGGCAATGTCGCCTGCGAAGCGCCAGGGTGCCAATTCCGGCAGACAAGTTCTGGAAGATGGGAGAACGCCGACCGCTTTCTGCATCCCCAATCGGGACAAGCGGGCGCCACATGAAATCCTCTCAGCTTCCAGGCGAGGGGTTTTTTTTGTTTAGGCTTATCCCCAGCCTCCAAAACGGAAAAAGGAGAGAGACGATGAGCACCACCAATGGCGCCGCCACGGCGGAGCAGCAGCACGAATTCGGGTTCAGCACGCGTCAGTTACATGCCGGGCAACTACCCGACAGCGCGACCGGCAGCCGGGCCGTCCCCCTGTATCAGACCACGAGCTATCAGTTCAAGGACACGGACCACGCGGCCAATCTCTTTGCGCTGAAAGAGTTCGGCAATATCTACACGCGCATCATGAATCCCACCAACGACGTGTTGGAGCAGCGCATCGCCGACCTGGAAGGCGCGGCTGCGGCCCTGGCGGCCAGCAGCGGCCATGCCGCCCAGACCATGGCGATCCTGACGGCCTGCGGCGCGGGCGATCATATCATCACCAGCAGTCGCCTCTACGGCGGCACCTTCAACCAATTCAATTACACCTTGCCCCGCATCGGCATTGACGTGACCTTTGTCGATCCCAACGACCCCGAAGGCTTCGCGGCGGCCATTCGGCCCAATACCAAGCTCATCTACGGCGAGACACTGGGCAATCCGGACATTTTCGTCTTCCCCTTCGAAGAAGTGAGCGAGATTGCCAAAGCCCACAACATCCCCCTGATGATCGACAACACCTTCGCCACACCCTATCTCTGCCGGCCCATTGAGTGGGGGGCCAATATCGTCACCCACAGCACGACGAAGTTCCTGGGCGGCCACGGCACGACCATCGGCGGCATCATCGTCGACGGCAACAACTTCGACTGGGCCAGCGGTCGCTTCGACAACTTCACCAGTCCGGACCCCAGCTATCACGGGCTGGTCTATGCCGATCTGGTGGGTGCGGGCCTGCCACCCTTTGCCATCAAGGCCCGGGTCCAGATCCTGCGCGACATCGGCGCTTGCCAGGCGCCCTTCAACAGCTGGCAGACGCTCCAGGGTATCGAAACCCTCAGCCTGCGCATGGATCGCCACGTGGACAATGCCCAGCGGGTGGCCGCGTTCCTGAACGAGCATGCAGACGTGTCGTGGGTCAGCTATCCCGGCCTGACCAGCCATCCCCACCACGAGCGGGCGAAGAAGTACCTGCCCAAAGGTGCAGGCGCCATCCTCGGCTTCGGCATCAAAGGCGGCGTTGCGGCCGGACAGACGTTCATCAACAGCCTCAAGCTCTTCAGCCACGTGGCCAATGTGGGCGACGCCAAGAGTCTGGCCATTCATCCCGCCAGCACGACCCACAGCCAGCTTACCGAAGCGGAGATGACCACGGCCGGTGTCACGGCCGACTTCGTGCGCCTGAGCATCGGCATTGAGGATATCGAAGATATTTTGTGGGATTTGGATCAGGCGCTGCGCGCGGCGGTGTAGAGTTTTGGAGTAGTGGGGCGGTACGGGAGTGGGGGTTGTGGGGTCATGGGGTTGGACAGATCGGATGTTCCAGGGCTCCACGACCCCCTCAAACCCGACTGCCCCATACGATGAACGCGAGTTGCAACATGACTGCACAACACTCGAATGAAACAGGTTCGGTCGGCGTGGTACAGCCGGAAACCTTCACCTTCGCCGAGGATGAGCCATTCTGTTTGGAGAGCGGCGCGACGCTGGGGCCGGTGACCATTGCGTACGAGACCTATGGGCGCCTCAATGCCGACCACTCGAACGCCATTCTGATCTGCCATGCCTTGAGCGGCAGCGGCCACGCCGCAGGCTATCACGGTGCGGAGGACGACAAGCCCGGCTGGTGGGATGAGTGCATCGGTCCCGGGAAGGCATTCGACACCGAACGCTTCTTCGTTATCTGCAGCAACGTCGTCGGCAGCTGTTACGGCTCGACCGGCCCCATGGACGACGATCCAGCCACCGGCAAGCCCTACGGTCTGCGCTTCCCCGTCGTCACGATTGGCGATATGGTCCGGGCCCAGGTGAAGCTGATCGACCATCTCGGCATCGACCGGCTGCTCTGCGTGGCCGGCGGCTCCATGGGCGGGATGCAGGTGCTGGAATGGGCGGCCCATCATCCGGAGCGGATCAGGGCTGCCATCCCCTTGGCAACCACGGCCCAGCACAGCCCCATGCTCATTGCCTTCAGCGAGGTCGGCCGTCAGGCCATTTACGCCGACCCCTATTGGAACGAGGGCGACTACTACCTCGCCGACAAGAAACCGGACGCCGGTCTGGCCGTTGCGCGCATGGTGGGGCATATCACCTACCTGAGCGAGGAGTCCATGCAGCAAAAATTCGGCCGACGGCTCCAGGACATCGAGCAGTACGGCTACGAATTCGAGACCGAGTTCGAGGTTGAAAGCTATCTCAAGTACAATGGCAACAACTTCACCCGCCGCTTCGACGCCAATTCGTATCTCTATGTCACCAAGGCTATGGACTACTTCGACCTTTCCCAGGCGACGGGATCTTTGGCTGCAGCCTTTGCCAATTCGACGGCCGTCAAATATCTGGTCGTCAGCTTCACCAGCGACTGGCTTTACCCTTCCTACCACAGCAAACGCCTGGTCAGCGCCCTAACCGCAGCCGGCGCAGACGTGACCTATCTGGATATCCAGAGTTCGTGGGGGCATGATGCGTTCTTGCTGGAAGTCGAGACCATGACCAGGCTTCTGGGCAGCTTTCTCGATCGCCTGGTGCGGGAAGAGAAGATAGCCCTGCCCCGCGAAACGCCGCAAACGGACGTACCGCTGTCCCTGTCGACGGGAGCCGCCGCATGAGCGCCGGGCCGACCCCGTCTTCCAACCTGCAGTCTTCGGTTTTTCATGCCACCAACGGCGCTTCCTTGACCGATCGACCCGGCGCCCGCTTTCCCACCCGGGGCGACGTGGAGCTTCCCTCTCCCTCCCTGCGTCCCGATCTCGCCTGCATCGCCGAGTTCATCCCCGAACGCGTCAGCGCGCTCGATCTGGGCTGCGGCGACGGCGAACTGCTCGAATATCTGGTACGCATGAAGGAGGTCAAGGGCCGCGGCATCGAGCTGGGTGAAGAGGGTGTGCTGGCCTGCGTACGGCGGGGCTTGAGCGTGCGCCAGGGAAATTTGCAGGAGGGCCTGGCCGACTATCCCGATGCCAGTTTTGATTACGTAATCTTGGCCCAGACCTTGCCCTTCCTGGACAATCCGGCTATGATTTTACATGAAATGCTGCGCGTCGGCCGGCGCGGGGTGATCAGCTTTCCCAACTGGGGTTACTGGCGCTGTCGCCTGGAGTTGCTACTGACGGGACGAATGCCGCCGGCGCCTGACCTGGCGGAGGCTTGGTACGAGGTGCCGCGCTGGCAGGCATTCACGATCACCGACTTTGCCCGCTACTGCACGGAGCTCGGCATCAAGATCGACCGCCAGGCCTATTTGGCCAATGGCAAGCGCATCGAGGTGCGCAAGTACAAGAATTTATTGGCGACGACGGCCGTTTTTGGACTGGTGCGGCGAGAGTAGCATGAGGGTCAACCGCTCACCGGCCGCTGGGAGGGAAGCCGTGGCAGCGCAGCAACGTGAAACCAGACAAGATCAGGACGAGCCCGGTATGGCAGAAGACAAAGCGGAAGAAAAAGAACTACCCTTTCACTGGAAGCAGGTACAGGGCGCGATCTGGCTGATCGGCATTGCCGTTTTGGCCTTCACCGGCTGGTGGTGGCCCGGGATTCTGGTCCTGGTGGCGATCAGCGGTCTGGCCGAAGCCGGCATTCGGCTCTATGTCAACGCCCAGGAGGAGCAGGCCACTTCCGCCGCGGCCGCGGAGGCTTTGGAGGAAAAACGCGCGGCCATTCTGCCGGACAAGTGTCCCAATTGCGGCAGCCCCGCCACAGTGGAGAACGTGGAGTGGACGGGCCCGCTGAGCGCGAAGTGCTCGTTCTGTGGAACAGTGCTGACGGCGTAGGCACCCAAGCAGTATTCCCAACTTTCAACTTTCGTCCAGTCCGCACGCCTTCGTGCGGACGGCGCCATGGCGCGAGGTCATGTTGTGCGGGTGCGGCAGCGCGTTTTTGCCCGCGACACCACGCACTGCCCCGTTCGCACGTGGGCGTGCTCGCTGGACTTTTGGCGAGGCAGACTTAACCCTCAAACAATTCTTCGCCCCGATGAAGACGCGAGGCAATCCGGTAAGTCTGGCCCTGGGCACGGACGGTCGGCGCGTGCGCGGCCAGATAGCGAATCGCCGCAACGAGCACATGGGTCTGAGCCGTGGGATCGTCCGCCAACAAGGCATGCTGGCGGAAAGCCGCTTCCACGCACTGCACCGTATGAAAGTCCCGATCCTCCCGCAGCAGGAGGGCGCCGAGCCGGGCCAGCAAGGCTGGACCATCGCCGTCGCCATACGCATAGCCGGCCAGAACCGCAGCCGACTGATTGACCTGCTGCTGCCGATCGAGGAGCAGGCTCAGTTGGTCAAGCGCCCCATCGCCGGCAGCGTGATGTCCGTTTGCTTCCGGTATGCGCGCGGCCGGAATGTTGAGGAAACGGTCCAGATAGACGCTCATGGCCGCATCGAAGACGCCCCGGAGCAATTCGACCGACGGCGCGCGCCGCATGCCCTGATGGACGGCATTGGCAAAGGTGAAGGTGTGGAGCGCGGTGTCCCAATCGCCGAATTCGTTGCTCGTATGGAAGCGGGCAATGCGCAGGGCTGCCGCGTAGGCCACGGTTTGGGACAGCTCAACGCCTTGCATGCCGGCACGCAAGGCGGCCAGCATGGCGTCGACCGTTGCCTGGGGATCATCGCCCAACAACAGTTCCACGAGCGTTGCCCTGTCGGCCGCAACATCTGGCTCACCGGCATGACCGCCCGCCTCCACCGCTTCAGGCAACTCCGCAAAAGCTCCCTCCAGCAGCGCCACCAGGTCGATGGGGTGGCGCCAGGCGTTCGACTCTTCCATTCGCTCGGCCATGGCATAGCCCCGCACCAGGCTCGTCAGCACAAGCTCGGCCAAATCCCAGCCGGCAATGTCTAGTGCTTCCAATGCCTTGTTGGTGAAATCGGCCGGATGACCGATGTCGATATAGCGGTGATCGGTTACGGCGGCGAAGAGCATGTCGGCCATCTGCGCCGGTGTTGCGCCGGCCCGCAGCGCGGAGACGATGCAGCGCTCCGCGCCTTCGTCATCCCGCACCTCGATGAATTGGCGGAACCAGCGCTTGAGCGTGGCCAGATCGGGCGTGGCGCCCGGCAGCGGACGGACGCAGAAGCGGGCCGGATGGCCAAAGGAATCCCGGGCGACGGCCGACAAGCCGTGATAGAGGGCACGGGGACGCTCCGTCTCTTCAAGATGGGGCAGCATGTTCATGAAGCAGACGTGCATGGTCAAGCCCTGTCCCCAGCCGCGGCTCCGATAGCGTGCACCAAATTCCAGCCCCGTGCGGAAGGGCGCCACCGGATCGCCGTCGCCCTCGGTCAGAGTGAGCACCGCCTTGCCGATCACCAGCGGGATATCCCGTTCGAGGCCCACACGCAGGCGATCCTGCTGATGGGCTCGGAGGTCCCGGTGTTCCTGCAGATCGACCCAGACTTCTCCGTCGCGCAGCTCCACGGGAAAGGCGCGGATGTCGTCGGCCCACTGGTCGAAGGTCCCGCCGCTGGCCAGATCGAAACGGGCGTGGTGCCAGTGGCAGGTGAGGATGCCATCCTTGACCGTGCCCCGGTCCAGTGGGAAGCCCATGTGGGGGCAGCGATTATCAACCGCATAGATTGCATTGTTGTTACGGACCAGAACAATATTGTGGCCGCCCCGCTGAACGGTCTTGATACCGACCTCTTCTACCTCGGCAAGGTCGGCGGCATAGACGAAGTTGCTTTCGGACATGGCAGTGACTCCTTGTCAGTTTGGCATGTGAACTGTGGTGAGGCGATCATACCACGTTTTTGGACGGCGGGCGCGTCGCGCTTCCCGGAAGCTTCGACCGAACGAGGTTGGCCGTATTGGGTGTCTTCCGGGAAGCTTGCACGCGGGACGAACTTC
>CAYZLP010000151.1:0-8851 GCA_964478635.1 uncultured Caldilineaceae bacterium | reverse complement strand
CCCAGATGGGATCCATGGCCAGGACGCGCTCGGTAAGCCGGATCGTCTCCAGGGGCGAACGTTCGATGAGGAGTCCGCCCAGGGTCGTCATGAGATTGAGCACGAGGACTTGAAGACGCTCCCGCTCGGCGCTGCTCCAGTCTTCATAACGCCGTTCCGGCAGATAATCGCCCTGATAATAGGCCAGCGCGTCTTCATATGCCGCGATGGCCCGCTCGCTCTCCCCTGCCATGCGGGCTTGATTGCCCGCGGCGATGGCCGTTTCAAAGGCATCCGCGTCGATCCAGATCTCGTCGAGCTGCAGGCCGTAGGTCAGCTCATTGCGGCGCACGAAGGTCGGCTCGCTGCGCGGCTTGCGCTCGGGCTCCAGCGCCTTGTGAATGGCGTTGAGGGCAACCTTGAAATCCCGGTCCCCCTTATCCGGATCGAAGTCGGGCCAGAGCTGATCGATGATGGCTTCTTTGTGCAAGCGCGCCGCCTGATGGCGCATGGTGATGAGGAACTGGAAGAGCTGCACGGCCTTGTCCCGCGTCCATGCACTGGGCGGAATCTCCGCGCGGGCGCGCCAGACGCGAAAACCGCCCAACGTCTGAATCCGCAGGGCTTTGCCACCATCGGCTGGATCGGTCGGCAACGTTGTGGTCATGGGACAGGAAGCGTGATGTGTGAAAGTGTGATGGGTGAGATTGTAGGGGAAGTTTGCTGCGGTCGCAAGGTGACACGCTCCGGCATTCCGGGATTCGGCCAGGAATTCTCGGGTAACCAGGCTCGTCGTGGCCGAATCCCGGAATGCTGACTCGCGCCTCCTCCCCCTGCCGCGCTACGCCGCGCCGGTCGCCTGACGCCTGCCGTCACGCATACGCCAGAGCTGTCCCCGTTCGGGCGCAAAGAAGAAGACCAGGAGAAAGACGGCCGTCACCACCAGTACCATGGCCGGCCCGGACGCAATGTTCACGTAGTAGCTGAGATAGAGTCCCGCCACGTTGGAACCCGCACCGATGAGCGCCGCCACGATCATCATGACCCAGAGCCGGCGCGTCAAGAGCTGGGCCGTGGCCGCCGGCGTGACCAACATGGCCAGCATGAGCGCAATGCCGACGGTTTGCAGGGAGACGACGATGGTCACGGCAATGAGGACGAGCAGGAGATAGCGCAAGAAGCTGGCCGGCAGG
Source organism: uncultured Caldilineaceae bacterium (assembly GCA_964478635.1). Classification (GTDB taxonomy): domain Bacteria; phylum Chloroflexota; class Anaerolineae; order Caldilineales; family Caldilineaceae; genus JAGRCP01. The sequence goes on along the minus strand of CAYZLP010000151.1, from coordinate 7,679 downwards.
CGCAGCACGACGGCTAGGGTGGCGTCGAAAGCCACGACCATGAATTCTTTGTAAAAGGCCACGACCGTTGCCAGAACCAAGAGCCCCAGACCGACAATGATCCAGAGATCTTGTGTAGAAACGGCCAGCACGTTGCCGAAGAGGATATGAGAGAGATCGACCGCATAGGTACTCGCCGTACTGAGCAGCGCCACGCCCAGGGCAAAGCTGCCGGCGAAGACGATGCCGATGGCTGTGTCCTCACGGATTTCACCCCGACGGCTCAAGGCGCCGATGCCCAGCGCAGCCAAAATGCCGACGATGAGCGCGCCCAGAACCAGGGGCCACCCCACCAGGTAGGCGACGACAATGCCGGGCAGGATGATGTGAGCCAGGGCATCGCCAAAAAAGGCCATTCCCTGGAGAATGACATATGTGCCGATGACTGAGCAGATCACGCCGACCATCATGGATGCCAGGAGACCCCGTACCATGAAGCCGTAGCGCAGCGGCTCGAACAGCCAATCCAGCAATTCCATTACGGCACCCGCACCGGATAATCGGCGGCAGCTTCAGCGGAATCCTCGGCACGGGGAAAGAGATTCTCCACGGGTGGTTGACCGCCGCTGCAGCAGGTGTCCGTGACCAGGATGTCGCCTTCGGCCGTATGCACCACATGCACGTGGCTGCCGTAAGCTCGGGTCAGTATGTTGGCCGTCAAGACCTCCTCGGCCGGTCCGTAGGCCACAATCGCCTGATTCACGAGCATGACCAACGGGAACAGTTCGGCAGCTTGTTGTAAGTCGTGGGTCGCAATGAGCATGGTTGTCCCCAGCCGGCGCAGGTCTTCCAAAATGGTCAAAATGGCCTCTTGGCTGGGCGCATCCAAGCCCGTCAAGGGCTCGTCCAACAGGAGTAGTTCGGCTTCCTGGGCCAGGGCGCGGGCCAGGAAGACCCGCTGCTGCTGGCCCCCGGAGAGATCCCCGATGGGCCGGTTCGCCAGTGTTTGTAGGCCTACCTGTTCCAGCGCCGCGGTGACCTTGTCCCGGTCCCGTTTGCTCGGCCAGCGGAAGAGGCCGATCTGCCCGACGCGCCCCATCATCACCGTGTCGTAGACCGAGGCGGGAAAGCGCCAATCAATGCGATTGCGCTGGGGCACATAGCCGATGCAAATATGGCCTTCTGGCCCGCTGCCGTAGATCTCGATCTGCCCGCGGGCCGGCCTGACAATGCCCGCGATTGCGTTGAAGAGGGTGCTCTTGCCCGCGCCGTTGGGGCCGACGATCGCCACTTGATCGCCCCGGCGCACGTCAAAACTGACGTTGTCCAACGCAACGGTACTGCCATACTTGACTGTCAGGTTGCGCACGGAAAGGGCTGGTGCGCCCGTATCATGCGCAGCGTGATGGCCCAAGAAGTAGCTCATGTCTGGCTCCTGCCGCCGTTCCCACAAAATTAGCGAATCGAATGCGTCTGAAATTGTACCACGCCCCAGCGGGATTTGCACATTAATGAGACGCTGTCTCAATTAAAAAGGCGTTATGCTACTTACTCTCTGTGTAACGCTTTCGCCCTTATTTCACGCGCATGGGCAGACCGGCCACCATGAAGAGCACCTCCGTGGCCACGGTCGCCAGGCGCTGGTTGGCCCGGCCCAGGGCATCGCGATAGACGCGGCCCAAAGGATAGGCCGGGACGATCCCCAGACCGACTTCGTTGCTGACCAGAAGCCAGTGCGCAGACGACGCCTGCCGGGCGGCCAGCAACTCCTCGACCTCGGCCTGCAGCACAGCATCGGCCGCGGCCTGCTCGACCGGTTCGGGCAGGGCGAGAATGGCATTGCTGGCCAGCATGGTCAAACAGTCGATCAGGACAATGTCGGCCGGCGCGTGGTCCAGGGCCCTGCGGATGGCGGCGCCGGTCTGGTGGGGCGCTTCCAGCGTGCGCCAGTGCGGGGGGCGCTGGGCCTGATGTGCCGCAATCCGGGCGCGCATGTCGTCATCCCACGCTTCGGCCGTGGCCACATAGAGGACGCGCTCTGCCTCAGCGGCCATCCGCTCGGCGTGGGCGCTCTTCCCGCTGCGCGCGCCGCCCAGAATCAAGGTAAGCTTGCCCGTGTCTTTCATGATCTGTAACAATTCAGCCGCCTGTCAGATAGAACGCGGATTAGGCGGATTTACCGAATCAACGCGGATTTTCATCCAGATTGATCAGCGTCTATCCGCCCGATCCGCTCAATCCGCGTTCTATTTTGGCCAGGCTGTATAGACATCATGATCTCCGTATCCGCTTCACGCCGGCCACGAATGCTTCCAAGGACGATGTAAAATCCGGCTGTTCGAAGACCTCCAGCGTGACGACCCCGGCAAAGCCGCGACGCAGCAACAGGTCGATGACGGCGTCCAATTGCGCCGGCGGGGTGTGCGCAAGGGAGCAATGATCGCGAGGACCGTCGCGGTCCTGGCGCACGCCGTGGAGGTGGACGACCTGGGCTGCCGGCAAATGAGCGGCCAGGTAAGGCAGCGGATCGTGTCCGTCCAGCCAGAGATGGCCCACATCAATGCAGCGGCATGCGCCCGCCGCGGCTGCGACCTGCACCACAAAATCCGGGTGATAGCCTTCCAGATTTTCAACGGCCAGCCGCGTGGGGTTTCCTGCCCATGATCCTACCGTCTGCAGGGTTTGGGCCTGATCGCGCTGCCACTGCAGAAAACGCGCGCTTGACGGGGGCAGATCGCGCACGGCCTTCCCTTCCAGATGAAGCACGTAGGCATGGGGGGCCAGCCCACGCGTCCGCATGATCACGTCTTGCGCGCTGCGTAGGGAGCAGTGGCTTTCGCCATCCGCAACCAGGTCGTGAATGAGATGCACCGTATAGCCTAGATCGTGACGCCGGCCGATCCTTGCCAGCTCGTTCACTTCGTCCGGCCCCGGAACATTGCAGGGGCCCTCGGGCACATCGAAGAGCACAAGCTGCATGTCCTCGACCCGGGTGGCCAGGTATGCGGCATTCTCCAGCAGACTTCCCGGTACCACGTAGGAGGTGGCGCCGATGCGAAAGGGCAGGCCCAGCGCGGTCAGGGTGGCGCGATTCACCGCATTCATCCTTTCCAGGCCAGAGCCAGCAGAAACGCGATCTCGCTCGATTCCACTACCAGGCCGAACACGTCACCCGTCACGCCGCCGAGACGCCGCCGGGCGAACAGGATCACGGCAGCAGCCACCGCGTGGACGGCCACAATTGCCCCGACGACTGTCAACAAGGCCGCAGGAACCAGGGATTCGCGCCAGGCCAGCACGGCGATGGTCGCCACGGTGGCCGTTGCCAGGGCCGGGATCAACGATCCGCCCGTCAGGCCGGCCGCAAACCCGGCGCCCAGGCCGTCCGGCCGGGCCGAGGGCTGATACGCGGCCAGCAACAAGGTCCAGCGCGCCCAGACGGGCGCCAAGAGGAGCGCCGTCATGGAGTCGAGCGAGGTGGCCACGGCGCCGATCTTCAATGCGAGGGCCAGCACCAGGGCGATGACCCCGAAGGCGCCGACCCGGGCATCCCCCATGATCGCCAGACGGCGTTCCCGCGCGACCGGCGGCAGCAGTCCGTCGGCGCAGTCGGCCAGACCGTCCAGGTGGAGGCCGCCGGTCAGGCCTGCCCAGGCCGCCACGACCACTGTTGCCGTGACGGCGGGCGCAAAGAGTGCACCGGCGAGAAGATAGACCACCACTAACAGGGCCCCGATGACAAGACCGCAGAGCGGATACCAGCGTCCGGCTCGGCCGAAGCGCGCCGGATCGAAGGGCGGTTGCGGGATGGGTAGCGTGGTCAGAAAACCGAGGGCGACGCGTACTTCGCCGAACATCTGGGGACCGGACTCAGCCTGCGGAGCGGAGAATGCCGTCGGCCACGCGCAGGGCCCGGCTGACGGTCTTCACATCATGGACGCGCACAATGTCGGCGCCCCGCTCCGCAGCAATGACGCAGGCCGCCGCAGTGCCTTCCGCCCGCTCTTCCGGCGGCAGCCCGCCCAGCAGCTTGCCGATGAAGCCTTTGCGCGAGGGGCCGCAGAGGAGGGGATACCCCAACCGCTGAAGCTCTCCCAGCCGGCGCAGGAGTTCGATATTGACGGTCGCATCCTTGCCGAAGCCGATCCCCGGATCGACCATCAGCAGCCAGCGGGGCACGCCGCTTTCCTGGGCGCGGACGAGCAGATTGGAGAGTTCCGCCCGAATGTCGCCCAGCAGGTCCCCCGTTCCGCTCAGGGCCTCACCTACCCGATTGCGGTAATACTCATCCTCGGGCTGCATGCGATTGTCCATGAGGACGAGCGGCGCGGCATGGCGAGCCGCCACCGTGCCCATGGCCCGGTCATAGCGCATGCCCCAGACATCGTTGATGATGCTTGCGCCGGCAGCCAGCGCAGCTTCCGCCACGGCGGAGCGAAAGGTGTCGACCGAAAGCGGCAGGTCCACGGCGCCGGCCAGGGCCTCGATTACGGGTATCACCCGGGCCAACTCGTCGGCTTCGGGCTGGAGGGTGTGCCCCGGTCGGGTCGAATGGCCGCCCACGTCGAGCACGTCGGCGCCCGCCGCGACCATCTGCTCGGCCTGGGTCAAGGCTCGCTCGACAGCGGCGTCGGCATCCTTCAGGACGCCGTCACCGGAAAAGGAGTCGGCCGTCACGTTGATGATGCCCATGACGCGCGTCTTCTCACCCCAACGCCAGAGCGCTTTCCCGACGGGCATGACCCGGGTCAGGGGCGCGGCGCCCAGGGCGACCCAAAGCTGGCGCACCGTCTGCCCGGCTACCGGATGCATCAGGTCCGGTTCGATGTCCAGGAGGGGACCGAGTACGAAATCGCGCTCGGCCAGCCGCAGGTGAGGAATGCGCAGTTCCGCCGCTTCGAAAACAATGTCGTCATAGAAGAGGATGTCGAGATCCACGATCCGGGGACCGTACCGTACCGCTTCCGTGCGGCCCAGGTCTGTCTCCAACTCCTTGAGCGCGGCCAGCAATTCCAGGGGACCTAAATCGGTCTGGATCCGGCAGGCCGCATTCAGGAATTCCGGCTGGTCCGTAATATAGGCTGGCGCAGTGGCGTAGAGAAACGAGGTCTCCTCCACGGCGCCAAAGCGTTCCATGCCGCGCAAAGCCGCCTGAATGTTGCCGGCCCGATCACCCAGATTGCTGCCCAATGCCAGATACGCCGTATGTCCCGCCATTATCCCTCCTCATCGTGCAAATTCCGCACGCTGCGCCAACATTGCCAGTTTCAGTAGTGCACGATTTGGAGAAGGACGAGATTCCTCGCTGGCATTTCGCCAGAGTGAGGGGACTACGTAGACCCGCTCGGAATGACAAATCGTGAACTAGTGAGTTTGTTTATGCTCCGGGCCGCCAGAGTGGCTCATCAACGCCCTGTACATGATTCTCATACCGAGCCATGACGAAAAGCAAATCCGAGAGTCGGTTCAAGTAAGCCATGACGTACGGACCGACGCCCTCTTCCCGGGCCAGCGTCGCGGCTTCCCGCTCGGCCCGGCGGCAGATGGTGCGGGCGACATGGAGTTGCGCCGCGCCCGGAGAACCGCCCGGAAGAATGAAGTTCTCCAGAGGACCGACGATCGCCTGTAGCTCGTCGAGCAGCGCTTCCAGGGCCTTCACGTGGCGTTCTTCGGCCTGGGGAATGGCGTACTTGGCCTTGTCCTCTTCGATAAAGCAGAGGTCGGAGCCCAGGTCGAAAAGTTCGTTTTGGATGCGCTGCAGTTCTCTGGTCAGGCGCTCGCTCAGTCCGACGGCAAGGGCGACGCCGAGCTGGGAATTGAGTTCGTCCACCGTTCCGTAGACCTGCACGCGCAGATGATCCTTGGGCACGCGCTGTCCGCCGCCCAGGGCCGTCGTGCCCGCATCGCCGGTCTTAGTGTAAATCTTCGTCAGTCTTGGCATGATTTTCTCCGTTTCTCGTTGTGTAAGCAACCTGCATGCTGGGGTGACCGTCACGGGTTCAAGGATCTGCGCTTTCACCGTAAGCCCAAACCCGTGACGGTCACCCCAGCTTCGAAATTTCGCCTTGCTCCTGCAACACATCTTCCACGGTCATCCATCCGCTTCCGGGATAGAGGCGAGCCACCTGCGGGGCGAAGAGAGGCGACGCGCCCATGACTTCGAACGGCGCGCCGTCGGCGATGATCTCGCCCTGGCTCATGAGGACGACCCGGTCGGCCAACAGCGCGGCCAGCTCCACATCGTGGGTGACGACGACGATGGCCAGTCCTTCCGCGCGCCAGCCCCGCAGCAGATCCGCCAGAGCGTCCTTGGCGGCATAGTCCAATCCCCGGGTCGGCTCGTCCAGGAGCAGCACGGCGGGCTTGGTGACCATGATGGCGGCCAGGGCGACCCGCTGGCGCTCGCCCACGCTCAGATCGCGCGGGTACGCGCTGGCCTTGTCTGCCAGGCCGAGCCTGGCCAGAAGCGCCTGGGGATCGATGGGCGGTCTTCCGCCTTGTTCGGGATGAAGCCCATGATTGCGCAATGTGATCGTCAGTTCGTCCGCTACCGTTTCGGCAAAGAGCAGGCTGTTGGGATCCTGGGGCAGATAGCCGACGCGGCGGCAGATGTCGGCAACCTCTGCGTCGGTAATCTCTTTGTCCGTCAGAAAGACCTTGCCCTGTATCGGCCGGACCAATCCGACGATGCTCTTGAGCAAGCTGGTCTTGCCCGAACCATTGCGCCCCATGAGCGCGACCATCTCCCCCGGCGCCACGGCAAAATCAACCCCGCGCACGACAGTTTGCCGCCCGTAGGCAACTTCAACGCCCGCTGTCGCCAGAACCGGCGCGCGGTCAGGCGTGTCAGGCGCCGCGCCTTGCGCGTCTGCCGCCTGATGCCCCATCTGCCGCCGGCTAAAGCGCAAGCCTTCCTTGATCGTCAGCGGAAGGGGCGACCACTGGAAGGCTTTGCCCAATTGCACCAGGGGCGGCCCTAGCTCGATTTTGCCCAGGACATCCCGGGGATCACCGGCGAGCACGTCGCCCTGCTCGGGCAGGTAGAGCAGGGTGTCGATGTAGGGCAGCACCCGCTCCAGCCGGTGCTCGGCCAGGACGATAGTCAGCCCCAGATCCGCGTTGAGGCGCACCAGGGCGTTGAGCACATCTTCCGCGGATTTGGGGTCGAGTTGGGAGGTGGGTTCATCCAGGACCAGGATCTCCGGACGCAGGGCCAGGGCCGCGGCTATGGCTACGCGCTGCTTCTCGCCGCCCGAAAGCGCGGCCAGCGGACGATCGCGCAGGGGCGTGAGATCGAGTAAGTCGAGGGTCTCTTCTACCCGCACGCGCATCTCCTGGGGCGGCATGGCTGCGTTTTCCAGAGCAAAGGCGATTTCGTCCTCGACCCGATCCATGATGAACTGGGCTTCCGGATCCTGGAAGACAAAGCCGACGTGGCGGCTCATGCCTTCGGGCGTCGCCGCGATCGGATCCAGGCCGGCCACCCGCAATCCGCCCAGCAGCCGCCCGCCGCTGAAGTGGGGCGTCAACCCGTTGATGCAGCGCAGGAGAGTCGATTTGCCTGCACCCGACGGGCCGACCAGCAGGACAAAGTCACCAGCCGGAATCGACAGGCTCACGTTGTCCAGCGCGGGCTTGACCGCACCGGGATAGGTATAGCAGACGTGCGAAAATTCGATCATTGGATGAACCGCGTATTT
>CAYZLP010000150.1:1345-8852 GCA_964478635.1 uncultured Caldilineaceae bacterium | reverse complement strand
TTCGGCACTCCTACCTCTGGTAGAACCTGTAGATTCATTTCCGCCGGGATTTACTAGCCAAAGTATTTACGCCTATAGATTCTGTTCAGTGATTCTGTTCAAGCTATCCCCCGGAGCAAACCCATGCGGATCAAACGTTACCACAAGCGTCCGGCCAGGAGTATTGCGAATGCCCACAACACTCCTGATACAGTTGCCACCAGACGTAGCCCAGTCGGATTTCTGTCGAGGTATTCACGCCACTGTGTCATAGTGTCCGCATTGGCACTCCTCGTGTTTGCCAGCGCCTGTCGCGACTCATCTTTGCCCCAACCTGGAGTGACGACTGCGGTCACAGGCGCCCAATCCGAGCCTACCGAATCTGCCACGAGCGTTTCGCAGAATTCGGCTGTTGGCTCATCCGCACGCGCAACTGGTGATGCAACGTCCCTCATCCAGTTCGCGGCCGGTGAAGGCTTCGCCCTAGCAGTCCGGGCGGAAATGCCGCCAGGGTGGCGTTTGAGCGAACCGATCGCGCCTTCGGCGCTGACCGGCGCGGCGCGTGGGCCGGCCAGCCAGATTCTCAGCGCGCTGGGTGAGACGCCGGTCCGGGTGGCGACAATGACGGATGCGGCCGCATCTGCGGCCACAGATGAAAGACCGACCGTTCTGCTATACGCCGTCCCGAATGACGATCTCGCGCTGGAGGCATTCCTGGCGCTGCTGGCTGATCGACTCGAACAAGAGCCTGACACTGCGGTGACGGCCCAAGGGATCGACTTCACGCTGGCGGCTGGCAAGGGTTCGGTCGGGCTGCTACAATATGAGCAACGCCCATCGGAGAGCGACTCGCCGCTTTACGGCCAGGTTGCCGTTACCACCGATGGGCCGACCGGCCCATTCTTGCTATTGGTCGCATTGAGCGTCGAAGTGGATTCGCCGGTCGTTACCGACCTGCTCGGGGCAATCGTGCCCACACTGACGAGTGAGCCCAATCCGATTCAATCCAACAACCCGTAACGGAGCAAACCCGTGCCATCACAGGTCCCACCAGGCTACACCCGCGGCGCAATCCTCTTTGTCGGCGCCATGCAAGATGCCGCCAGCGAGGCGACCCTTCTCCAACGTTTCTGGGACGAAGCCGGCGCCTACGGCGCGCGCATTCTGATCATCTCCACTATTGCAGAGGAAAATCTTGTCGCCGAACGCTACCGGGAGCTGTTTGTCAATTGGGAATCGGATTCGGTCACGCTGCTGCCCATCCAGAACCGTTTGGAAGCGCGCCACGACCGGAGTGCCGTGATGGTCGAGAACGCCACGGGCATTCTACTGGTGGGCGACAGCGCTCTCCGGATGGCGAGCACCATGGGCGGCACGATATTGGCGACGGCGATTCGACGCGCCAACGCCCGGGGCAAGGTGGTCTGCGGTGTCGGCGCGTGCGCATCGATTCTCTGCCAGCACATGATCGCCTACGACAATCGCACACTTATTCCTCACCCCTTCCTCCATCGGCGGCTGATCCAGTTTGCACCCGGCCTGGGCATCGTCAACCGGCTCCTGCTGGACAGTTCCAACGACCCGGCCGATGGGCTCGCCATGCGGCTCAGCCGCCTCCTGTCTGCCGTGGCCCACAACCCCTTTCTGGTCGGGGTGAGTCTGGAACTGGATACCGGGGTTGTCGTCTATCCCGATACCACGCTCGAAGTCTTTGGGCACAACAGCGCACTGCTGGTGGACGGCAACGAAATTACCTATACCGATGTCCACCAGTATCAGGAAGAAGGCCCCCTGAGCGTCCTGGGCGTGCAAATCCACGTCCTGGGGCGGGGATATACCTTTAATTTCGATGCCCGCATGGTTCAGCCGCCCGACGAGAGCGACATCCCGCCGCCCACGACAAAGGCCACCAGCGCATTCTGAACGGACGATGGGCCGCGGACGACGCCGATCAGGCGGATTCTCGCAGCTGAGATCGGCAGGCGCTGGCGCTGCCGGATCGCGGGAAACTGCAGAGCCCGTGGCGTCCGCAGCCGAGCGACGCCACGGGCCAATGACGAGAGGGGAATCAATCAGGAAGCGGAGCCAGGCACCCTGATCGATTCCCCTCAAGTCCACGAGGAAAGCGTGTCGAGGTTGTCAACCTCTAGAGTCGAACCGTCGCTGTGGAGCCAGAAGGCGCTCCACGGCCCCATTGCCGTTTGCTCACCATTCGTCGATCCACGCTTCGGTCTCTCCCACTACCTTGAACTGGCGGCCGTTCGGCGCCTCTTGTCCTTGCGGAGCCGGCAGGGCCAGCCGATCCTGAGGGAAGGGGTAGGCGCCATTTGCCTGGGCTTGGGGACCGGCAAACCCGGGGCCCGCCAGCACAATTACCGGCGCCTGGGGCGCATGGGCCGGAAGGGCGTAAGGCGAATCAGGCCTGGCCTTCATCTGCTCTCTTTCTTCTCGGCGCCGTCCCGATGCCATGACCAACAGGGCCGCCGGCACCCCTGCCAAGACGCCAAACATGACGCCAATGGCCATGCCAATTGCGTCTGCACTGAGCCGGCTGCCGATCTGCCAGACCAGGGCCAAAAAGCCCGCGATCACCACCAGAAAGAGAAACTTTTTCATCGTCAATATCCTTGAATGCAAAATGGCCTCGAAGCCACAGAGGCGCTCAAGCGCCCACACCGGTGATAGACACCACGGACCCATTGGCGCCGGAATCTATCGGATGACAGACACCGGCCTCACGAACTGCCCAGGAGGCGACCGAAGAACGACCGCTTGCCGGCGGCGGGCGGCGCCGTGTGGGCACGCGCGTCCGCCCCTTCTGTGGATGGTTCCGCTACCTGCCAACGCCGGGTCGGATTGGCGCCCTGGGTCAACCGCTCCGTGACGCTGCGCAGGTCGGTCGGACCGATCCACGCGGCTTGAAAGCGGACCACGTCGGACCTGGCCACGAGCAGAAAATCACCTTTGCCTTCCAACTTCTCCGCGCCGCTGTCGGGTATCCCCGCCGCAAAGCGGGCTTCGTCCTTGCTGGCCACCGACCCGACCAACCGGACCGGGAAGTTCGCCTTCATCGCGCCGCCGATGAGCGACGCCGTGGGCTTCTGCGTACAGGCCACCAGGTGGATTCCTGCTTCCCGTCCCCGCTGGGCCAGCCGAGTCAACGCCCCTTCCACCGGCTGCCCGCCGATCTGAATCAGATCCGCCAACTCGTCGATGCCGACGATCAGGGCAGGCCGATTTGTCCCCTGCCGGTCCCGGCGCTCCATCTCCCGAACCAACCAATCCAGGCGCTGGTGGACATCTTCGACGCTGTGGGCAACCGTGCCGAGTACGTGGGGCAGCCGAGCAAGGGGACCGAACCCTCGCCCCTTCGGATCGATGAGCACCAACTGCACCTCGTTTTGGCGGTTGTGCATTGCCAGCGACGTGAGCAGCGTGCGCGCCAACGCAGTCTTCCCGGAGCCCGTGGTACCCGCCAGGAGCACGTGGGCCACGTCCGGCGCACTGAGCCGCAGCAACAAGGGCGTGCCGTTCTCCTCCACACCCAGCACGGCCGTTATGGTCGGCACGCTGGCCAGACGTCCGCAGAGAGGAACCAGCCGGACCGGCTCGGGCTGGGAGCGTGGCACTTCCACGCTGACCGTGTCTCCCTGTCGGTAGATGCGCGCTTCACTCTTGCCCAGGGCCATCGCGATTTCTTCCGCAAGCCCGGTCACCTTGTTGACCTTGGCGCCCAACTGCATGGCGATATCGAAACGAACAAACCGGGGGGTGACCGTGCCGCCAGAGACACGGCTTTCTACCTTGTGTTTGGCCAAGACCGCCTCGATGCGATCGGCCTGCATTTCGAGCGTTCGCCTGCGGTAGGCCATTGTGTCACCTCAACGCACCGTTGGGTAGTGGTGACCAAGATACCGTCTTGGCGCCGCCATACCACGAGTGCACTGGAAAACTGATGCCGTTGCTCGAATCCGCCACGGAAACTGTCGACGTGCGATCCCACAGGGGACAGCGGGAGACTGCTTGATAAGAACGCATGTTCGTTTTTGGATTATAGCGAACATTTGTTCTGATGTCAATAGCCAATTGAAGGTTTTCCTCATATGTCGGCGAAGTTTGAAAGTGCCCGCTTATCCAGGCTGAGCTTGTCCAAGCCATTTCGACCGGGCTTCGACAAGCTCAGCCGACAGGGGGAGTAGTGGCCTGGGTGAGAAGTGTGGGGTGAACCGCGATCCTCTGATTAGGCGTTGGCGGCAATCCGGGCAGGGCGGATCGCGGGTGGGTCAAGTCGCCAAGTGCAGCAACGCGCGTTCGAGGTCCGGGCAGAAGCAGAAATGACGCCCGCGATTGGACTCGATGATAAAGGCGCGCAGGCTCTTGCTCTCGACGGCTTCGAAGTCACCAAGAATGGCCAGGCGCATGCCATAGTTGACGAATTTCTGGAGAATCGCCCCGGCCATACCGCTCTGCAATTCGTAGAAGGCGGGCGCGAAGTGTTCCTTTCGGACGACGATAATTGAGGCTCCCTCGACACTGGCTGCGGCCATGAGGTCCACCGCATCCTGCTCGTGTTGGACGGCCTCGCGCTGCCCGTCGACGACGGCAATCGTATGGCCGTTATGCTCCAGGAGTTGAAGCTCCATGGCGGGTTCCCGCAGGTGGAGAGGTGACAAGCCCGGCGGCGAGGGCCGCGGCCGTTTGCTGGGCTTGATGGATACAGTCCGGTATGCCCACGCCGCGATAGGGGCTGCCGGTCACATGCAGTCCGCTCGGCAAGGCGGCCTCGATGGCCGAAATGCGCTCCAGGTGACCCACGTCATACTGGGGATTGGCATCCATCCAGCGGTAAATACGGTGGAAGAGCGGTGGCGCGTCGATACCCAGGAGTTCAGCAATTTCCCCGCGCACCGTGGTCTCCAGGGCGGCGTCATCCAGCTGCATCATGTCCGGTCGGCGGGAACCGCCGAAAAAGCAGCGCAGCAGCACGGCGCCGTCCGGCGCGCGGCGGTCAAATTTGGTCGAGGTCCAGGTGATGGCATTGATAGCCCGCTTTTCGCTGCGGGGGATCACGATGCCGAAACCGTTCAGAGGATGGCGGATGTCGTCCGCCCGAAAGCCCAGAGAGATCGTGCCGGTGCTGACGTAGCGGATCGCATCCAGCCCGGCTGCTGCCGCCGGTACGGGCTCCCGCAGAAGGGTGGCCGCGGCGTGGGCCGGAATGGCGAGCACAACCTGACGCGCGATGACGGAACTTCCATCCTTCAGCGTCAGACGGTAGCCGTCGGCATGGGGCGCGATTGCGGCTACGCCGGTGTTGAGGCGCAGGTCACCGCGCAAGTCTGCCTGGATCGCGTCGACCAGTTCGTTCATGCCGTCGGCCAGGGACATGAAAACCGACAGTGGGCGACTGCCGTTGCTCGGCTGGGCAGGTCGCTGGGCCCTGGATGCCAACATGCCCTTGATCAGGCTGCCATGCTTTTCTTCCAGCGTGCGGAAGCGGGGGAAGGTCGCCAGGACGCTCTGTTTTTCGGCTTCGGCGTTGTAGATACCCGACATGAGAGGCTCGGCGATTTTGTCCAGCGCCTCGCTGCCCAGGCGGCGCGTAATGAAATCGGCCAGGGTTTCATCTTCCCCATCCAACTTGGGCTTGATGAAGAGATCCATGCCCATGCGTAGCTTGCCCATCGGGGAGATCAGCGGAGAGAGGGCAAAGGGGGTGAACTTGGTCGGCACGATGAGTAGCACGCCGTCGGGCATGGGCGTGGGCGTGCCCCGGTTGACAACGTAGATCTGGCGTTTCTCGTCATTGGTCGGCAGGAGCCGTTCGCCCAGACCAAGCTCTTTGGCCATCTGCATGGCCCAGGGTTTCTGAGTGATAAAGGCGTCGGGTCCGCCTTCAACCACAAAGCGGCCAAATTGGGAATCCTCGACGACATCAGTTCGGATCTTGCCGCCCCAGCGGTCCGAAGCCTCCAGCAGCACGTAGCGCGCGTCCGGCGCCTCTTGCTGCAAATACCATGCCGCGCTCAGTCCGGCGATTCCACCACCCACAATCGCAACATCAACGGTTTCAGTCATGCACCTATCTTCTCACCATTTGCGAAAACCCACAACACCAACCCTACTTGACCAGCAATTCTTGATTTCTTGCCACTAGACCGCGGAACAAACCGGATACGGCGGACTGAGACGGATTGCGTGCGAACGATCCGCCGGGATCCGCGCCAATCTGCCAAATCCGCGGTCCATTTGGTCCACAAGGAGAATTGCTGCTACCCGCCAACCTTACTGGGCGCACGCGTTAAAAGGCCAACACTCCTGCCCCCCGTCGCGGCTCATAGGTGCAGAACGGCTCCTCGGCCAGGTAATCGGCCGTCATCCCATAGGCCCGGGCTCGGCAGCCGCTGCAGAGATTCTTGAATTCGCACAAGCCACATTTCCCGCCCAATAGGTCGGGATTGCGCAGTTCCTGGAAGAGGGGGGCGCCTTCCCAGATCTCCTGGAAGGGCTGGTTGCGAATATTTCCGGCTTCCACCGGCAGATAACCGCAGGGAAAGACCTCACCCCGATGGCTCACAAAGCAGACGCCGGTCCCGGCGAGACAGCCCTTGGTCATGGCGTTCATGGCGTGGCGGCCATTTTCGTCCCCAGTGGCGCCCGGATGCCCGGCCGGATGTCCGCCCGGATGCCCGGCCGGATGTCCGCCCGGATGCCCGGCCGGATGCCCGCCCGCGTGCTTTTGCCGGTGCATGCTGGCCGGCCGCTCCCGCACGATGCCCTGACGTCGCTCCTGGGCCTGACGCTGGCGCGCGATGCGGAAGTAGTGGGGCGCGCAGGTCGCTTTGAGCTCGATGCCGCCCTCCATCTCGGCATCATACATCCAATTGAGGATCTCCTCGTACTTGTCGGCCTGAATCTGTTGATCCTCGGCGATTTCCACGCCGCAGCCCACCGGGACCAGCAGGAACAAGTGGAGTGCGGCCGCGCCCATGCCCTTGGCCAGGGCCAGCGTCTCCGGCATCTGATGCGCGTTGTGCTGGGCAACGGTCGTGTTGATCTGGAAGGGCACATCGATCCGCTTCAATTCCTCGATGCCTTTCCGGGCGGCGTCGAACGCACCCTTGCCCCGGAAAATATCGTGGGTCGGCGCATCCGCGCCGTCGAAGCTGACGGAGACGCGGCGCACGCCTGCCCGCTTGATCTCTTGGGCCACGGCGCTATCGATGAGCGTACCGTTTGTGGCCAGGGCCACGATCAAGCCCGCATCGGAAGCGTGGCGGGCGATGTCGAAGATGTCCGGCCGGAAAAGCGGTTCTCCGCCTGAGAGCACGAAGATCGGCCGTGCAAACGCGGCGACCTGATCGATCAGATCAAATGCCTCCTGGGTGGTCAAGTCTTGGGGCATCAACTGGTCGGCCACTGTAATGCGGCGGCAGTGGATGCAGGCCAGGTTGCAGCCGGCCGTAGATTCCCAGAAGATCAGGCGGGGAGGCGGATAAGCGCTGGTCGTCATAAAATCTCCTTGCGC
>CAYZLP010000150.1:0-1245 GCA_964478635.1 uncultured Caldilineaceae bacterium | reverse complement strand
AAAACTTAGTGCAGCATAGCAAACTATCGCAAATTGTGCACGGGACAAGTGTCCCTCAAATGTCCTAATGCGGTTGGGACATTGGCGCCAGGCACATGGGCCGGCATGCAGCCGGGCGCGTTTGCGCGGAATCGGAGCGGGAGGGGCCACCATACGAGCCGCGGCTGTGCCGGGGCTAGGCGTCGGTTGCGCGGACGTCGGCAATCGCTTGGCGGGCGGCCGCGGCGAGCAGGCGCGAGTCGCTGCCTACGGTCAGGAACCGGTAGCCGAGATCCTTCATTTCGACCGCGATGGCGGCCGAGGGGCACCAGATGCCTGCGATTTTGCCCGCGGCCCGGGTCTTGGTCGCGATGGTGCGGATGGCCTCCGCCACGGTGGGATGATGGACGTCGATGCCGAACTCGCCGACGAGGGTCAGCCCCAGATCGCCCGGGCCTACGAAGATGCCGTCCAGGCCGGGCACGGTGAGAATCTCGTCCAGATTGGACAAGCCTTCGGCCGTTTCGACCATGGCAAAGGTGACGACGGTCTCATTGGCGTACCGCGCGTAGTCGCTGCCGCCGTAGACGCTTGCCCGGGTGGGGCCCAGGCTGCGGTAGCCGGCGGGCGGATAACGGCACGCGCCCACGAAGCGGCGGCACTCTTCGGCCGTGTTGACCACGGGGCAGATAACGCCGTAGGCGCCGGCGTCCAGCATGCGCTGAATCTGGAGAGCGTCATTCCACGATGCGCGCACCATGGGTACCGTATCCGTCGTGGAGATGGCCTGCAGCATGGTCAACAGGCTCCCGATCTCGGCAAAGCCGTGCTGGAGATCGACGGTGATACTGTCCCACCCCGCGTGGGCCATGGTCTCGGCGGACCAGGAATTGTGGATGTGCAGCCAGCCGTTGAGGGCATAGCCGTCATCGCGCCAGATGTCGTGCAAACGATTGGGGCGCATCATGCTTCTGCCTCCTTGCGATAAAGCGTCGGCTGCAACACCATGATTGTCGTTGAAGCCGGCAGCGTCGCTCTGGTGAATTCGACCGCGGTCCCGTCCACCCAGACCACCTGTTCTTCCGGATAGCGGCTCGTGAAGTCGGTGACCGGCAGCATGTGAAAGCGCGGGCCGGGAATGCGATAGTGCATGGGTATGACGACTTTTGGCTGGAGTTCGGCGATAGCCCTCTCCAAGTCGGCCAGATCGATGGTAGGATGGCCGCCGGTCAAGGCCAACAGAATGTCGGTGCCGGCCAGCGCGGC
>CAYZLP010000149.1:5664-8893 GCA_964478635.1 uncultured Caldilineaceae bacterium | reverse complement strand
ATGCAGCCGGCCCAGTGGAGCGCCGCCCGAACCTGGGCTTCGCTGACCGGCAGATCGTCCAGATCGCCGTCGATGACAATGTCCGATACGGCGAGACGACCGCCCCCTTTGAGCACGCGAAACGCCTCTTTCAGCGTCTGCTGCTTGTCCGGTGACAGATTGATTACGCAGTTGGAAATAATCACGTCGACGCTCTGATCCGCCAGTGGCACTGCTTCGATCTGGCCTTTGCGGAACTCGACGTTGGTGAAGCCGCCTTGTGCAGCATTCCGTCGGGCCAGATCCAGCATGTCATCGGTCATGTCCACGCCGTAGACGAAGCCCGTCGGACCCACGCGCTGCGCGGCCAGGAAGACGTCCAAGCCGCCGCCCGAGCCGAGATCCAATACGACTTCGCCGGGCCTCAGGGCAGCCAGGGCCGTGGGATTGCCGCAGCCGAAGGAGTTTTGGGCGGCATTCGTCGGCACTTCGCTGAGTTCCCCGTGCTCGTAGAGGGCTGCCGCAATCTCATTCCCGCTGCAGTCCCCAGCCGTACCGCAGCAAGAACCCGAATTGATGCGTCCGGCATAGAACTCGCTAACTGATTCGTGAATGCTGATTGGATCTACCATTTACTTGCTCCTTGTTTCGCCATGAGAAGTTGGCGCAGTTGCTTGCACGAGCGGTTGAAGATCTGCTACGGCGACCTGTAGCTTATCCATGGCCTCTGGAACAACGAAATAATAGTACCACTGTCCCCGCCGCTCACAGTCGATAAGACCTGCCTGCCGCAGAATCTTGAGATGGTGGGAGATGGTCGGTTGGGCCAGGTCGAACTGCTGCTCGATGTCGCAAACGCATACTTGTCCGGCAAAGCGGCAGAGGGTGCTCAATATTTGCAGGCGAACCGGGTGACCGATGGCCTTGAACTGCATGGCTAGAGCTTCGGCCCGGTCTGCCGCCAGCGCCAATCCGCCCACATAGGTACAGCACGTCTGGGGCCCTGTTCGACGATTCTCTGCGCCTGCAACGGTCACATTCCTGCTCCTTTCATTTGCCGCAATCGTTGTCTGCTCCCTGAATTATCCTCATTATATTGATAATTGTCAATATTGAAAATCATCAATATTGAAGGCAACAACCATCTCCTTGACGAACGGGCTGCATGCCGTTCAGCCGTGGCGTCGACTATGTGTTACAATCCGCCCATGTTTTGCGCCAGCATGACTGTTTTCGACACACCGGTACTTGCGCCATGAATCCGATCACCATTTCAGCCCTCACGACCCATATCGTTGCGCTGTTCGAGCAGGACGAGGTCTTGCGCGATGTCTGGGTCACGGGCGAGGTCAGCACCTGGAAGCGCGCGGGCAGCGGCCACATCTATTTCAGCCTCAAAGATCAGGGAGCGACCATCAACGCGGTCATGTGGCGGGGGAGTGCGCTGGCCCACAGCTGGCTGCCCCAGGCGGGCGACCAGGTGATCGCACATGGCTATGTGGGCGTCTACCCTGACCGGGGCGCATATCAGCTCTACGTCAATCAGCTGCAGCCGGCCGGCCGGGGACAGCTCTATGCCCAGTTTGAAGCGTTGAAAGCGCGACTGGCCGCGGCGGGGCTCTTCGATGAGGCCCGCAAGCGGCCGATTCCTATCGTTCCTCGGCGCATTGGCATCGTCACCAGCGCAGACGCAGCGGCGCTACGCGACATTCTGCGCGTGTTGGCCGCGCGGTGGCCGCTCGTCGACGTGATCGTCTTTCCCACCTTGGTTCAGGGCAGCGAAGCGCCGGCCCAAATTGCCGCAGCGCTGGCCCGGGCCAACCGCTATTCCGCCACGATTGAGCCCATCGATACGCTGCTCCTGGCCCGGGGCGGCGGTAGCATCGAGGATCTTTGGGCCTTCAACGATGAGCAGGTCGCGCTGGCGGTCGCGGAGAGCGAGCTTCCCGTTATCGCCGGCGTGGGCCACGAGACTGACTTCACCATCGCCGATTTTGTGGCCGATCTGCGGGCGCCGACGCCGTCGGCCGCGGCCGCCGCAGCCGTGCCGGATCGGGACGACATGGGCAGCCGCTTACGGGCCGTGCAGCAGGGCTTGCGCGAGCGGGCCCTGGCCGAGATCGACGGCGAGCGGGAGCGTCTCGCCGTTCTTCAGCGACGACTGCAGCGGGAGAGCCCGACGCGGTGGCTTGATGTGCAGCGTCAATTGCTTGATGACCGGCAGACGCGGCTTCACCGGGCAGTCGGACAGCAGGTGAAGCGACGGCGCGACCGGCTGGCCGCGGCCGAGCAGCAACTCGTCGCCCTTTCGCCCACGGCCGTCTTCCGGCGGGGATACAGCATCGTTCAGAACGCGGCCGGTGCCGTCATTACATCACCCCAGGCTGCCAGGCCGGGAGAGGCGCTCTGGGTGACGGCCGCTGAGGGTCGATATGGCGTGATACGAAGCCCCGAAGGCGATGGGAGCGCGCAGCCGACCGACGCAGCATGAGGCAGACCCACCACGCTCCGTTCCCGGCCGAAGCAGTGAAACGCTTTTTCCAGTTTGTGCGTTGTACACGTGCTGTTCGAAATCGAGTGGCCGCTCTTGTGGGCGAGAGTACAGCGTGAATCCCGACCGAAATCTTCCGACAGTTGTTGCCGGATGGTAAGGACGTCGGATTTCTGTCGTAGTATTCACGTCAATCCGTAATAGAAGACCAATTTCAAATGTTTCTGCGGGGTATTTTGTCATGGTACGACTGCATCGCACTACACTCACTATCATCTTGCTGTTGACGGCCGCGCTGACGCTAAGCGGCTGCAGCATGCTCTTTGGCGGCGGCGCGACCGAGCCGGAAGCGACCGCAGAGGCCAGAGAAATGGTGCCTACCTTTACACCGACGCCGGTGGGTGCCGAAGCCGCGCCTGCCCAGCCGGATGCGGTGGCGGCCGCACCGGTTGCTGACGCTCCCGCGGCTGATGCGCCGGCTGCCGAGGAGCCCGCGGCCGAGGAAGCGGCCGACTCACCCGTCGAAGAACCGACGCCCACGCCGGAACCCGAGCCCACGGCCACACCGGAACCGGCGCCCCGCCTCTTCGTCGACATCGACATCGTGAACGTGCGCCAGGGACCGGGAACCACTTACGGGCTCGTCGGAACGGCCGATCGCGATCAGGAATTGGAGATTATCGGCAAGAACGAGGCGGGCGATTGGTGGCAGATCTGCTGCGTGAACGGTGAACCCGGCTGGATCTTCGGCGACCTTGC
>CAYZLP010000149.1:0-5564 GCA_964478635.1 uncultured Caldilineaceae bacterium | reverse complement strand
GGTGGCAGATCTGCTGCGTGAACGGTGAACCCGGCTGGATCTTCGGCGACCTTGCGCGGGTCGAAAACACCGAGAGCGTTGCCGTGGCCGCCAACATCCCGCCCGCGCCGGCCGCGGCCGCACCGGCTGCGCCCGCGCCGGCCGAGCCTGCCCCGGCGGAACCGGAGCCCCCGCAGGAGGAAGCACCGCCACCACCCGCCACCGACCCGGATCTGGGGCCTTGCGGCGGTGATGACGGCTGTAAGTTCCGCGTGACCGGTGGCCCTGCAACGGGCGGGAACGGTGGACTGGAGTTGAAGCTGCAATTTGCCTTCGTCCATGGAGGTCGCGGCGACGAGGCCCAGGGCAGCTACTTCGTCGTCCTGAAGAAGGACGGCGTCAAGCTGCCCGTACCGGACAGCGTGCGCAGCATCGCCAAAACAAAGCAGTCCGGTCAGCTGGGTGAATACAACTATGAGTTTTCCATGGGGACGGGCGATCTGCCGGGCAATACCGTGCAGGGCGGCTATCGCGTCTGGGTCCTGGACGGGAACGGTGAACGGGACAGCGAACCCTTTGACTTCACCATCGATAACGGCCAGAATGGGTTGCTCTGGATCAAGTTTGATCAAGGCTGAGGTAGCGGCCAAAGCTAACGTCGGGACTTAGGCTGCTCCAAAAAAGATTCCTCGCATACCTCCCCGGCACGGTCCAGGATTACTCTGTTTAGCGAAAAATCTCGTGGACCGTGCCGGGGACGTTGTTGCTGTGGACAGCCCTAGCCTCCGCTTTCCCCTCGCAATTCTTCGATCAGCGGGTCGATCTCCCGGATCTTCTCGTATTCCGCATCCCAGAAGTCCTGCCCGGCCATGTGGCGGATGTAGCTTGCGTCATAGCCAAAGCGTGTCCAGAGATCCTCCTTCATCTGCTGTAATCGCTGATGTTGATTGTCTTTGTTCAGATCGACGATTTCTCCCAATGATGCGCCCAGGAAGACGCTCTTGGCCCACATCTCCAGCTGATCGTCATCCGGCTTGCCGCCAATCCGGTCATAGAGCGCGCGGCTGACGGAGGGATAGCGGTCATATGAATCGGTGGCGATGGTGACGACATTGTCTTCCGGGCCGAGCCCCAGATACTTGGCCGTTTTGATCGCGCCGATGATATTGCAGATGCAGCTGGGGCCGAACTTGCCAAACAGCTCACAGGCTAATTCGCTGGGTACGCCGAGCCGGTCTACGAGCACATGGGTGGCCGCCTGCATGACCTCCATGCCCCGAACCGTGTCTTCGTCGTGAATCAACATCAGCAAATCGCTGTTGAAGACATTGTGTATCAGCGTCACCATTTTGTCGCCGATGCCTTCAATGCGATGCTGGCCTTGGCCCCCGTCGTAGAGCGTGCTGCATTCGCGCGGCTCCAGGACCACGATCTTGGTATCCGGCCAGAGCGATTTGAGATAGTCCCCCGCGGCCAGGGTGCCCGCGCTGCCCGGCGCACTGACAAAGGCCGCGACCTTGCCGTTGCCAAGCCCTCGAGCCGCCTGGGCGACCGCGTCGCCGGTTACGTGGCGATGAAAGCGGTAGTTGGGCAACAGCTCGAACTGGGCTAGTACCACGTACTGCTCCGGCTTGCTCACATACTCATCGTGGGTGCGCTCCAGGGTCAGGATCACGTCCGATTCCGTGCCGGGCGTCAGGTCGAGATCGCCCTTGTATTTACGAATGCGCTCGTACCGCTCGGCGCTCATATTGTCGGGCATGACGACAATCGCGTCGTAGCCTTTGAGCTGGCTGACGTAGGCCGTGCCGATGCCGAAATTGCCCGTGCTGGGGCCGATGACGGTGCGGTCGCCCGGGCGTAGACCGGTCAGCACCTCGTTCTCGGCCAAGGTTGCGTAGGCCGGACCGACCTTCATGCTGCCTGAAGGATAGTTACGGCCGCTGAGGACGATGATGTTAGCGGCAACCCCCGTCAATTCTTTGGGCAGGACCATGGATTCAGGGGTAGCATCCGTGTTCTTCCAGTTGATGTTGTAAAGATTGGCCGGGTTCAGCTCTTCCGCACGGGCCGCCAGGGCAGCCGCACGAGTGGCGGGCGCCAGGAGAAGCGGGTCGCGCATCTCGGCGTAGGTTGGACCGGGTACGATCGGTCGGGTCATGGTTTTGTTTTCTCCTGCTTTCTGGTCGGATATTTGCTCAGAGCCTATCCGAAATTCGGTTGTGAGTCCCGACTCTTCTCCTGCCTGAGTGTTCGCCACAGCGAGTTTTCGGACAGATTTTAAAGTAGAAGTTGCGTCTTTGTCACTGGCTGAGCCTGCCTGCATTGCGCGTGCCGAAGGGCCGAAACCGGCGCAAGCGGCGTTACTTCCGTGGATATTGAATTGCCTCACGCACGGCGGCAAGGGTCGGCGGGATAACGGTGACGCCCTCCGTTGCCGCAATGGCGGCAGGTACATCTTTCAGTCCGTTGCCCGTGTTGATGACGACAATTGTCTCAAGGGGATCGACCAGGCCGTCGCAATACGCCTGAAGCAGCCCTGCATAGGCCGTGGCGCCGGCCGGTTCGGCAAAGACCGCGCCTAGACGAGCCAGGGGCAGCATGGCCTGCATGATGGCATCATCGTCCACCGGGACAAAGGCGCCGCCGGTCTGGCGAACGGCATTGAGCGCCTTCACTGGATCCCGTGGCGCGTTCACACTGATGCTGTCGGCTCGCGTCGTTGCCTGAACCGGCGCCGGAATCTCCACGCCGTCTCGCCATGCCTGATAGAGCGCCGGGCTGCGCGTCGACTGGATGCCGAAGATGCGCGGCATTTTCTCGATCCAGCCCAGGGCGAGCAGATCCCGGAAGCCTTTGTGGACGCCGCCGATGATGCAGCCGTCACCTACTGACACAAAGACCACATCCGGCGCAGCAAAACCGCTTGCGCTCTTGTGCTGCAGCAATGCAAGCTGTTCGGCGATTTCGTATGCGACGGTCTTTTTGCCTTCCGTCATATAGGGATTGTAACCGGTGTTGCGGTTGTACCAGCCGAAGGATGCGCATGCTTCGACGCACAGGTCGAAGGCTTCGTCATAGGATCCGTCGATGGCCAGGACGGTGCTGCCATAAACGAGCAACTGCGCAATTTTGGCCTGCGGCGCGCTCTGCGGGACAAAGATGACGTTGGCCTGTCCCGCGGCCGCGCTCTGGCCGGCCAGGGCCGCCGCGGCGTTGCCTGTGCTGGCCGTTGCGACCATGGCGCGACCCTGCTCCTGCGCCCGGGCAACGGCAATTGCGGATGCCCGGTCCTTGAGAGAAGCGCTGGGATTGCGGCCGTCGTCCTTGAGATAGAGCTGGGACAGGCCGATTGCCTCACCCAGGCGCCGGCTATGGGTAAGGGGCGTGTTGCCCACGGCCAGAGGCGGCAGGCTCCTGCGCTCGGCAAGTGGCAGGAGCGCCCAGTAGCGTCCAATAGAGCGGTCAGGGTCGTTGTGAATGACCTCCGGCGACACGGCTGCGGCCACCTGCGCATAGTCGTACTGGACATCGAGCGAACCGAGGTCGCTGCCCTGATTGGCGTGGTGGGGGCACACGTACTCGATTTCGCCGGGCTCGTACTCAGCGCCACAGCGTAAACAGCGTAGCGACGTGACAAAAGGGGGACTGGCATGGATGTGCATGCAGCTCTCCGCAATCGATGGACGGCAGATGTGGGCGTCGTTCCAGATATGGTACATGATTGGGGGGCTTTGGCCAATGTAGCGTAGCGTGATATGGTGGACATTTGGTATCATTTGCGCGATAATGCCCGAAAACCTGAAGGCCAGTTCAGATTGTCGAAGGTATCCGATGAGTGAGAACGAGCAGATTCCAAGTTACGTCGAGTGTGTGGCTGAGACGCTTAGCCAATCGCCGGCGCCCATGAGCATCAGCAGCATAATCGCTGCGGTGGAAAAGCTGCGCCCACCGAGCAAAAGCACGCGAAGTGCGGTTTATCGGGCGATCGGCAAGCTGTATCAGGCCGTTGCCGTCGAAACCGGGCGCTATGGCTGGCTCTCCAAGCTCCTGGAAGGCGTAGCCGTTCGTCATCCCCTGGCCGTAGACGAATGCCGGCGGGGCTATCTCATGCTGGATGAGTTGGAACATGCTGTCTTCTGCCCGGAGTTTTTCCAAACGCAACGCCCCGCTCATCGTACGCTCTCGATTACGCTGCTGGGCGGTCCGACTATCACTGCCCGTACCCACGTGGAGCGACGGACCTGGTCCATCTACATGGGCAAGGCCTTTGTAGAGTGGATCGATCAGTTGGGGGGCCAGGAACGCGACGACGTCATCATCACGGTGGAAGACGCTGTGGAAGGCCGCTACGGCTTGCGTCTTCAGCCGAAAGAAGTCAAAGACAAGGATGTCGTGCGCGATCGGAACATCCAACTGGCGCTGGCGGCTGAAGATATCGCAGAGGCTGACCGGCGGGTGCGCACCTTCATTCCAACTGCGGAACTCGTGGCCCAACTGATCGCCCGGGGACACCTCTATAACCCCTCCCCCCCGGATGACCTGCACTACGTCCTGGATCAGTTCAGCATGCTCCATTTTGTGGAAGGCCATGGCTATACCCTTGACATCCCGGCAACCCTGCCTTTCGCCGCAGACTACGGCATCTCCCGTCACAAGGAAGGTCAGTCCCGCGCCGACGCCTTTGATAGTGCGGATTTCGATTATATCGATGAGTACGATGAGATGGAGGAAGGATTCGAGTGGGATGACGATGGGCTGGGCGAATCCCCCCCGCTTCCCCGGCCGGGAAGCGCTTCTTCTCATGATTTGGCCGACCAGTTCGGGGATACGTGCGGCGCCTATGAACTCTATTTGGAACAGTTTCAAGAGGCCGAACGTGACGGGGCGCCGCTTACCCATGCGGAGTTTCATCTTTTGGAGGCGGAACTGGAGTACCTGGTGGCTCTGGAGGTTGAATTCGGGGGCCTGCTTGCCGAGCAGCGCGAGCGCAAAGAGGAACTGTCGATGCGTCTGTTTATCGATCCTGACGCATGGCCGAATGACGATTTCGACATTCCCGACTACCCCGACTATGAGGATCCCCCGTACTGGGAAAATTAGCGGCGGCAGAGCGACTGCAACCGTTTTGTCCTTGCAACGTACTTGTGACTGCGGTTTGTTGTCAGCGCCGTACCAACTGGCATAAGTGTACGAGACCGCCGGCGCCTGCGCTAGCGGTCTCGTTTTGGATAGCAGTCGCGGCTGTCTGCCGCAGCGACAAGCGTACGTTTATGTGGAACAAAATCAATGAGTCAAAAACCGGTTAACTGTCGCTATTTTTATGGCGACTACTTTCGCGGCAAGAATGTTGAGGAGTGCCGCCTCCTGGCCCGCAATCCGGAAAACGAACGACCTTGGCGACGCAAATTGTGTGATACCTGTCCGGTTCCCGCATTGATCATCACGAGCCAGTGCCGTCACCTGGAACTGGAAGCGGAAGTTACCCGCAAGTTTCTGCGTGATCAGGTTGAGGTAACCTTTGCCGTGTGCACCAAGCACCTGATCGAGCTGGACGATCCGCACTACTGTCCCGAATGCGCACG
>CAYZLP010000148.1:0-8909 GCA_964478635.1 uncultured Caldilineaceae bacterium | reverse complement strand
CATCCTCGCCTGCTGCATGTCGAGTGGGGCGGCGACAGTCACGTGGGCCGTCACAGCGCCGGTCCCCATCTCCCCGCCGACCTGCCCCAGGAGCGGGATCACGCCGAGGTCGATGGCCTGGCTTACTCCGATTCCGGCTTCGCCCGGGCCAGCCGGGACGGTGACTGGAGCGAGAGCTATATCCTGGATCTGGTGAATTGGCACCTGCAGGTACAGCAGAATCAGCCCAATCTGGCCGGTACGGCCCAGTGGGCCTTCAAAGATTTTGGCACGCCCCTGCGGCCGGAAAACCCCATCCCCTACGTCAATCAAAAAGGCATCGTCGACCGAGAGAACCGGCCCAAAAGCGTATACTATCTTTTTCAGGCGGCCCAAACCGATACGCCGGTCTGCCTCATTGAGGCGCCGACCTGGCCGCTTCGCGCCGGGCTGCCCGGCGAAAACCAACGCGTGCGCGTGATCACGAATTGTGCTACGATCGAGCTGTTTGTAAACGGCGTTTCGGCGGGTGTGAGGACGGAAGGATGGTTGCGTACGTGGCAGGCGCCCTTTCGACCTGGAGAGAATCACCTGCATGCGGTCGGGCGCACGGAGGATGGCAGCATTATCGAAGACCAGCTCACGCAGACGCTGGTCGAGCCGGCCGGACCGCCTACCCGGTGGTTGTTCCAGGCCGAGGCAATGCGCTGGCGAGATCGTCCGGTCACGCGGCTTACGGTCCAGCTGGCGGATGCAGCCGGCACGCCTTGCATCGACCGAGAGGAGACCGTCGCATTTCAGTTGCTGGGCGGCCACGGTCGGCTGCTAACGGACCTAGGCACGCCGGATGGATCTCAGCACGTACACACCGCCAACGGCCGCGCATCCATTTTGTTCGAGGGATCTCGCTCGGAGCATGCGACCTTGCGGGTTACGTGCGGCGGACTGCCTCCGGCCGATTGGAACCTGCAGCAGGCAATCGTCTAGCGCTCCCATTCGCGGCAGAACCAAGGGGCTGTCCCCTACGATCTGACCACCTCACCTGGCATACATGAGCCGGCGAGTATGATCTACGACATCGTTACCCTGGGTGAAACCATGGTGCGTCTCACGCCCCCCGATAATCGGCGCTTTGAGCAGACGCACCAGTTCGAGTTCTATTTCGGCGGCAGCGAATCCAACACGGCCGTCGGTCTGGCGCGCCTGGGCCACAAGGTCGCATGGCTCTCGCGCCTGCCCGACCACGCGCTGGGCCGACAGCTGGCGGCCACCCTGACGGCCCATGGCGTGGACGTCTCTCACGTGGCCTGGGCCGGCGCGGACGAGCGGCTCGGCCTCTATTACCTAGAGGAGGGCACCGCGCCCCGCGGGAGCCAGGTGATCTACGATCGGCGGGATTCCGCGGCCAGCCGCATGACGCCGGCCATGTTGCCGCCGACGCTCTTCATGCCGGATTGCGCCCGCCATCTGCACCTTACCGGTATTACGCCGGCCCTCAGCCCTTTCGCCGCCGCCACGGCCGCCAAAGCCCTCGAACTCGCCCAAGCCGCAGGTTGGACCGTCAGCTTTGACGTGAACTATCGGGCCAAGCTGTGGACGTACGACCAGGCCCGTTCCGGCTGCGCACGCTTTATCGAGCGCTGCGATCTGCTCATCATGCCCCTGCGCGATGCACGCCTGATTTTTTCACTTGCGGAACACCTGTCGCCCGACGATGCGCTGGCCGTCTTGGCCGAACGTTATCCGGACAAAACGATCGCGCTTACAATCGGTGCGGAAGGATCCATCGGCTACGCGGGCGGCGAGATGGTGCGCCAGGCCGCCTTTCCAGTCGAGACCCAGAGCCGTATCGGCGCGGGCGATGCCTTTGCCGCCGGTCTACTCCACGTTTACCTGGACGACCCCGAGAATCTGGCGCACGCCCTCCGTTGGGCCGCGGCCGCGGCCGCGCTCAAGCTGACCATTCCGGGAGATATGCCCCTCTTCACCGACGATGAGACGGCCAAGCTGGTGCGCGGCCACCACCCGCTCGATATCACACGCTAAGGAGATTCTCATGATTGCCCAGGCTACGGCAGCCGGCTATCTTGATGCCGACGAAATCGCGCAGACCCTCCATCAGGGATTGGCGGGCCGGTTCACGGGCGAACGTGTGCTGGTCTTGATCCCCGACCACACGCGCACGATTCCCCTCCCACAGCTGTTTCGGCTGGTGGTCGAGAACCTTCACGATGCGCAACGGCTCGACTTCATGGTCGCGCTCGGCACCCACCCGCCCTTGAGCCCGGCCCAGCTGCGGCAGTTGGTCGGCATCACGGCCGAAGAGCAGGAGACGACCTTCCGGCACGTCGGTCTGCTCAACCATGCATGGGACACGGACGATGCACTGATCCAGATTGGCGTTCTGCCCCAGGAGCAGATCCAGGCCCTGGCCGGGGACAAATGGCACCACTCCCTCAGCGGCGACGTGCCGGTGCGCATCAACCGCCGCATCTTCGAGTATGATCACATCCTGATTCTGGGCCCCACCTTTCCCCATGAGGTGGTCGGCTTTTCGGGCGGCGCCAAATATCTCTTCCCCGGCATCTCCGGCCCGGAAATGATCAACGTTTCTCACTGGCTGGCGGCCCTCATCGGCGTGGTCGATACCATCGGCGTGGCCCAAACGCCCATGCGCGCCATGATCAATGCGGCGGCCGCCCAGGTCACCGTGCCGGTCTCCCTCATCGCGCTGGTCGTGGTGGACAAGGCGGAGCTTGCCGGCATTTTCGTGGGCGACCTGGAAGAAGCCTGGGCCGCGGCCGCGGCCCTTTCGGCACAGCGCCACATCATCTGGGTCGACGAGCCGTTCCAGCGCGTCCTCTCTTGCGCGCCGCCCATGTATGACGAACTGTGGACCGCGGGCAAGGCCATGTACAAGCTGGAGCCGGCCCTGGCCAAAGGGGGAGAACTGACGATTTACTCGCCCACGCTAGGCGTAGTTAGCCATGTCCACGGCCAATACATCTACGAAATTGGCTATCATGTCCTCGGCTACATCCTGGCCCAGTGGGACAGATTCAAGCACATTCCGCTGGGCGTGCTGGCCCACAGCAGCCACGTGCGCGGTGCGGGTCAATACATCGACGGCGTGGAGCTGCCCAACGCTACCGTCAATCTAGCGACGGCCATCAGCCCGGAGAATTGTGACCGGCTGGCCCTTGGCTATGTCGATCCGGCAAGCATCGATCTGGACGCCTGGCGCGATCGGGAGGATGAAGGCGTCTTGCTCGTGCCCAAAGCGGGGGAGATGCTCTATCGCTTGCGGGATGGCGGTGCGTGAGTTAGCCACCCACCCGGATCATCAACCAGAGCATGCCGGCCATGACCAGGCCGGCTACCATGCGGTCGGTCATGCCCCAGCTGAAAAAGCGACCGTTCATCACGGCAACGCCGACAATCGTCACCACGAACCAGACCATGACCTGCAGCTCGGCCACCACCACACCTTGACGACGGAGGAAGTAAAGGGCAAGCAGATAGGGGGGGATACCGGCCATAAAGAAAACGGCGGCCTTCAGCGCCATGGCCGGCGCAAAGCGGCCGGTTTCCCACACGGCCGAGGCGTAGACAAAACCCTTGGCGTCCGCAAAGCCGGTGAAAAGCGTCAAGACGGTGATAATGGCCAACGATACAGGTGACATACGCATCTTCCCTCCAGTGGTCGGATCGGATCGAGCCGGTGTTTCGTATGTCGCCACTGTAGCATCTGCCAAAGCCGGAAAAATCTCACAACTCCTGCGCTTTGTCTCAATCTCACCAACTCCAGTGGTTCAGGAGTTGGCGAAGGGCGAGATTTCTTAATTGGCGGCAGACCAAGATTTTTCCCCGGGCTAGGGTCAGGGTTCAATTTTCCCCTTGCAGCCGGGCGGCCTGCTCGGCCATTTCCTCCAATCCCAAACGTTGAAACAGATCGGACGCCTGGGAAGCCGCAACGGACAGTTCGACCGCGCAGGGGTTGGCGGCGCCGTTGTCCGTAAGAATCTCCGCCCGCTTGAGCCAGGCGTACGCTTCAATGAAGATGTCCTCATTGGCCTGGGCCACCTTGCAGCATTCGTCCAACAATCGAAGCGCGCCCTGGGTATCTCCGCGCGCCTGCCCGATGAGCGCCAACGTATAGGTCGCATAGGGAATCGCAACGGGTTCCTCCTGGCGGATGGCCAGATTGGCGTGGTATTCGGCCGCGTCCAGATCCCCCAATTCGTAGTACGCCTCGGCCAGATTGCAGGCTGTTGCCGCCAGACGATGGGTGAAGCCGTGATCCTGGAAAAAGGCAAAGGCCGGCTCGCCCACCGCCAACACCTGGACAAATTCGCCTGCGTCCAGGTAGGCGGCAGCCAAATTGCTCTGCACCAGCGCGACGTTGACCAGATCGCCCATGCGTTCATAGTGGGCGACGGCGGCTTCGGCATGGCGGCGCGCAGTCTCCACTTCGCCCCGCCGGCCGTGCAGGTTGCAGAGACAGCGATTCGTCTCGGCCAGCCCCCGCGCGTCGTCGATGCGGGTGGCGATCTCCAGCGCGGCGGCGTAGTGGCTTGCGGCTGCGCCCAGGTCGCCCTGCTCTTCCCGAATGAGTCCCTGGAGTTGCTCTGCTTGATAGCGGGCTTGCTGGGCAGCCTGCCAGGCGTTCCCCAAATCCCGCTGGCGCACGTGAACCATGCTGCGGCGCACGTGGAGATCGACCGTTCGTTGCTGGAGGCGGGCGATCGTCGCCAATCCATCTTCGTAGGCGGCCAACGCCTCTTCCTGACGCCTCAGCGCATCCAGGAAATCGCCGGTGAGCCGCTGTATCTCCAACTGCTGCTCGCCCGAGGCATCCGCCTCGATCCCGGAACGCAGGGCTTCCAGTCCGTCCTCCAGCTTGCCGGTCAACTGGAACAGCTCGGCCCGGATAATCTGCAGCGTCTGGCGATCCGCCTTGTTGAGATGCGTGCTCGAAATATTGTGAAAGATGGCGGCGGCAGCGGCAGCCTGACCGCGCAAAATCTCTTGCTCGCGGTGGGGATACCAGAGCCGGATGGCGAGTTGGGGCTGGGCGCCGTGGTGGAGGTGATAGGCAGCCAGCGTATATTCGGCCCGTTCCGCATAGATGAATGCAGCCTGTTGATGGAGTCGCTCCCGCGCTTCCACCGAAAGGGTGCGCAGCACGGCCGTCCGCACGCCGGGCAGCAGCAGCACACCGCCGGCGCTATCGAACGTAATCAAGTGGCGCGCGTGCATGCGCGCCAGGGTCTCTGCGGGCCACGAATCCCGGGGCGAATGGGTCGGATAGACCGCCAGGGCGCGTACAAGCTGCCGTTCGTCGTCCTTCAGGCGCAGCCAGAGCTGATTGAGATACCCCTCGAAGGAGTGGGCCGGCACGCCGTCGCTCGTTAGGATTGCGCTGAGCGGTTCGCCTTCCCGAAGCAAGTCGATGCAGAGCCAGAGCAGGCGCGGGTTGCCGCCCGTCTCATGGTGGAGCTGGGCGGCATCGTCGTGCGCCAACGTGAGACCATTTTCGGCCAGTAGAGCGGTCGTTGCCTCAAGCGTCAGGGCATCCAGCGCCAGATGCTGGTGCGCCACTGCATCCACCCGCTGCCCTACAAACAGCAAGGGCGAAACCTCTTGGAGGCCGGCCAGAAACTCATAGAAACGCACCGTTTCACTTTCATCCTCAGGCCAGAGATCGACTTCATCAAAGATGAGCAGGGGACGCGCTTCGGTCAGTGACGCCAGATCACGCCGGGCCAGGGAGAAGAGCAGCCCATAGTCTTCCAAGCGTCCCTGGTTGGCTGTCAAGGACCGCCAGAGCATGCTGGCGTTGTGCTGATGCAAGAACGCACCCAGGGCATAGAGAAGCGGATAAAGCCGGTCGTTCAGTTCGGGTCGGACCGTGTACCAGAAGACGGTCGCGGTCGGCCACCTCTGGGCGACAGCCGCGGCCACGCTCGATTTGCCGGTCCCGCTGGCGCCGCTGAGGGCCACGCTCTGGCCGGCCGCCAGCAATTCGGCCAGCCGCGCCAGCAGCGCCTCCCGCCCAACCAGCGGCCCCACGGTCGGCAACGGTTCCAGACGCGCGCCGGGCCGCAAGATCCCCAGAAGTGCTTCAGCCAGATCGACGACGGCCCGGTCCACATCGCGGTAGAACTCGGCCCGGGACTGCTGGAGAAAATCGGTCCAGATCTGTTGCAGCGATCGGGGGCGGAAGAATTCCTGAAAGTAGCGCAACTCCAAAACGAGATAGCTGTACCGGGGACTGCCCGGCGCGGTCAGAATATCGCTCCAAACCGCCTCGATCTCTTCACGCCGGCGCGGCGGCGCGGCGCCCCACAGCGTGTATGCCGCCTGTCGCAACGTTTCGCCCAGCACCTTGCCCCAGTGAGGCTCCGCCTGTTCCACCGTTGCGTTGCCCAGGAAGTAGGCCGTTGCCAGGACCGATTCGGCGGCCAGCCGATCCGGATCATTGACGTGTTTCAGAGCCCGCTTAAGCTGTTTCTCGAAGGTTGCCGCTGCTTGCTTTGCCATGGATAGAATTTCACCGATTGGAACGACCGATTGGCATGGTTGAGACAATCAGCGCGAAATTTGAGATTTTTCGCGCTACGATTGTGATAGGCTAGAAGCCACGCTGGGGGTGCTGGCGTCAGCGCCTTTTTCGGGTAGAATAACGGACGCCCACAACATGGGTCTCCGCAACATTGAGACGAACGATCACAATCGAAAACCATTGTAACAAAAAGGAGCATTCTTGTGGAACATTTTAACTTCTGGATGAAAGCCGGCGCGCTGGGGCTTGCCGCAGCCCCGCTCTTCTTCGCCGCACAATCCGGCCAGAGCAAGCAACTAATGCCGAGTTGGGCGCGGTGGCGCTTTGAAGTGACGGGCAAACAGAACCGCGCCCATGCGCTCTGGACCGTCATCATCGGCGGCGACGACCAAAACGGCTGCCCGGTCGTGCTACACGAAGAGCCGTTCGACCTCCCGTGCAAGGCCGTTGGCGATGCCGGCGTCCAGGGCAGCACGCTCATTTTCAAAGGCGGCTATTTCGAGTGTGAATTCCCCGATCTACTCGAGGAAGCCAACAAGATCATTGTGCCGCGGTGGGGCAAGGAATGTCTGTTGGCGGGCACGGGCGAAGGTATGTGCAGCCCCATGAAGTTCGCTTACGCCAAAGCGGAGCTGCAGCCGCATGAGGAGGGCGCCCTCCCCATTTTCCGCCACCCCAGCATTCGCTTCAGCCTCATTGCCCAGGGCGGGGACGTCCAGAATCACTTCCACTTCGGCGGCCAGGAGTCGACGGGCAGACCGGAGTCGGTCAAACAGGGAAACTTTGAAAGCCGCTTCGTGCGTACGGCCAAGAGCTGTGCAGACCCCAACGCGGCGTATCACTTCGAGCACTACATCAACGGTCACGCGGTCGGTCAGGAAAAGCGAGACTATCAGCCCCAGCTGCACACCGGCAAGACGACGGTCTACATCGGCGGCGAGCCCAAAGGCAAACAGCCCTTCCTGGGCATGCTGGAGCGGCTCGAAGTCGATCCGGGATGTCGCGCGCACTGATAGAGACGTTAACACCTGCAAGAGCGGAGTCGGAACTCACAATCGAATTTTCGGGTAGGCTCCGTACAGGGTGACAGTCACTGGCACGGCGCCGGCTGGTTGACAGCGACGCGTTCTGCCAGTGACTGTCACCCGGACGCAAGAATCATGACCTTGTCGTGGGTTCAGTTTAGGTTGAAGGCGACAAGACGTTACCCAGAGAACCACAGAGGCGGCGCAGAGGTTCACAGAGGATGGCTGCACAGCCACAGAGATGTGCTCACAGTGCGCAGTAAACTCTGCGGCACTCTGTGCTAATTTTCCGCTGTAACTTGACCAAAAAGCGATACAGAAATGACGCTTGTCCTTGTCCGGAGGCAGTTCTTCCGGATCAAAAAGCCGACAGCCGATCCGCGGGAAACCACTCCGGTCTCTCCCGATCAAGGGCGCCCTGAAAATCACACCATGCCGCCCGGCGCCGCTGGCCCCGCGCGCCCACCGCATCCCCGAAGAACGGGCTCGGTGTCGGGCTGCCTAATCAGATTGCTGGAACGCAGATACGCAAAGCTGACCCCGTAACCGCCGCCTGACTCAATCACCATCTTCCACTCGATCTGCCGCCTTCTCCCCACATCTATCTCGAATGTTGAGACAAAACCTGCCCAGTGTGAGATTTCGGGCACGCAGTCCCATGCTACGCTCTGAGCGGACACGGAGATTGACTGATTTCTTTCCTATTTTCGTGGCAGATGCCAACGGAATGGGCAGCGGAACGAAAAACGAGAGGCGCAAGCGATGACAGTTCCACATCAGGCCGCGGGAATCCGCAGAATCTATACCATGCCCTACCTGCTGTTTGTCGCGGCCGCGCTTTTCTGGTCGGGCAATTTCGTCCTTGGGCGTGTCATGCATGCCGACATTCCGCCGGTGGCGCTGGCCTTCTGGCGGTGGAGCGGCGCGGCCGTCATTGTCACCGGACTGGCGTGGCCTCACCTGAAGCGTGACTGGACGGAACTGAGACGGCGTTGGCCAATTGTGCTGGTGCTGAGCCTCCTGGGCATCACCGCCATGAATACCCTGCTTTATATCGGTCTGCAATGGACCACAGTCGTGAACGCGTCTCTGCTGATGGCCCTCATGCCGGCGCTGATTGCGCTCTTCGCCTTCGCCTGCTTTGGGGAGCGCATCCCCCTGCGCCATGGCATGGGCATTCTCCTCTCACTCATCGGCGCCTATGCCATTATCGTACGGGGCAACATCTTTGCCTTCAGCGGACTGGCGACCAACCGGGGGGATCTCTTCATTCTTCTGGCGGCGACGGTCTTTGCAGCTTACAGCGTCGCGCTGCGCCGGCGTCCGGCAGTACACCCTCT
>CAYZLP010000147.1:0-8929 GCA_964478635.1 uncultured Caldilineaceae bacterium | reverse complement strand
CGCCATGCAATTTTCATCGTTCGGGGTGAATATGCTTTTCATGTTGTCTCAGTTTCAACCAAATCGACCGCGGATTTTGTGGATTGCGACGAATCTCGGCTGATTTTCTGCGGAAAATTCGTGTGAATTTGAATCCGCCGTATCCGATTTGTTCCGCGGCCTATTGGCGGAAAATGAGAACTTCTGAACGACATCGTAGCGGGCTTCTGCGCGCAGAACAAAGGGAGACAATACCGTGGGAAACTTTCTGACCAAGACCTTCAAACGCGTGGCCGTGAACACGGCCACAGACGCGGCCAAGACCTTTGTCGTCGGGGCGACCGGCAACATGATTGCCAAGATGCTGGGTCTCGACGATTCGCTTGTAGGGCGCGTGCTCATGGTGGGCGTCCCCATGATGATGGTTGCGGGTTCCGAAGACCCGGGAATCGGCGATCGCCTCTTCGGCAATTCCAAGAAAAAGGACAAGAAGAATCGGCGCAAAGATCGCAAGGAGGCTGAGCAGGAATACTTCAACGTCTTCGGCGAAAAAGGCCACGAAATGAACAAGGTGATAGCCGCGGAAACCGGCGCGACCGAAGAAGAGGTAAATGGCATCATGAGCCTTTTCCTGCCCGACTTCGAGGACGCAATCGCAGAAGAAAATCTGGAAGACGAAGGCGCCATGCGCAATTTGTTTAAGCGCGAGACGGATGAAGCCAAGAAAAAGAGCCCCGGCTTTGCCAGAATGGCGATGAAGGTCGTTTTCTAGCGAGCAGTTCGATTTGCAGCAATTCAAGGCCATGACTTTGGTCACATTACAGGAGACATGCATGTCAAACCCCAACGATACCCTGCCAAGGAGCGTCCTTCCTATCCCGGACAAGCCATATCTCGGCGTGCGGCCACTCAATGCAAAGGACCCTGCGGCGAAATTTCCGCCGATTACGCCGCTTCGTCCGCCCAGTGGCGCACCGAATGTATTGGTTATCTTGATCGACGATGTCGGCTTTGGGGCTTCCTCCACCTTTGGCGGGCCTATCAACACACCGGCGTTTGATCGGCTGGCGAATGATGGGCTGAAGTACAACCGTTTTCACACGACGGCCCTCTGTTCACCGACCCGTTCCGCTTTGCTGACCGGTCGCAATCATCACACCGTAGGCTTCGCTTCCATCTCGGAGTTGGCGACGGCTGCACCGGGTTATACCGGGATCATTCCTAACCACTGCGCGCCTCTCGCCAAAACGTTGCGCTACAACGGCTATGCCACTGCCCAATTCGGCAAGTGCCACGAGGTGCCGGCTCACGAGACCTCCTCGGCTGGCCCCTTTGATCGCTGGCCGACCGGCTCCGGGTTTGAGTATTTCTACGGCTTTGTCGGCGGTGAGACGCATCAGTATTACCCGGCAATCTATGAAAATACCACGCCACTGGAACCCGAGGCAACGCCCGAAGAAGGGTATCACTTCACAGAAGATATGACCGACAAATGCATCGATTGGATGATGATGCAAAAGGCGCTCCTGCCCGACAAACCGTTCTTCATCTACTTCGCGCCTGGAGCAACCCATGCTCCCCACCACGTGCCGGACGAATGGTCTGACAAGTACAAAGGCAAATTCAGTATGGGTTGGGATAAGCTGCGCGAGCAGACGTTTGAAGAGCAGAAGCGACTTGGCATTATCCCGCAAGATGCCGAACTCACGGCCCGCCCCGACGAGATTCCGGCCTACGATGAGATGCCGGACGACATAAAGCCGGTGCTCGAACGCCAGATGGAGGTGTATGCCGGATTCCTGGAACATACCGATCACCACGTTGGTCGGCTGGTCGAGGCCCTGGAGCAGATGGAAATTCTCGAAAACACGATCATCTACTACATCATGGGCGACAACGGCGCTTCGGCCGAAGGCACGCTCAACGGCACCTTGAACGAACTTCTGATTTTCAACGATATACTGGGGGTTGAAACGCCGGAGAGCTTGAAGGCCAATCTGGACAAATTTGGCGGCCCCGATTCTTTTGGCCACTACTCCTATGGGTGGGCTCACGCCATGTGCACGCCGTATCAGTGGACAAAGCAGATTGCGTCCCATTGGGGCGGCACGCGTAATGGTTGTGTGGTTCATTGGCCACAGGGCATCAAAAGCAAGGGCGAGATTCGCTCCCAGTTTCACCACGTCATCGACGTCGCGCCCACCGTGTTGGAAGCGGCCGGTCTGCCCGAACCTCAGTTTGTTGAGGGCGTTGCCCAAACCCCGTATCATGGCACAAGCATGGCGTACTCGTTTGACAACGCGGCTGCCGAAGATGCGCATAAAACCCAGTACTTTGAGATCTTTGTCAACCGGGGCATCTATCACGAAGGCTGGACTGCCTGCACGATCCATACCATTCCCTGGGAGACCGAACCGCGTACCACCATTGAGGAAGACATCTGGGAACTCTACGGTCCGGATGACTGGACCCAGGCGCATGACTTGACCGAGGAAAACCCTGAGAAGCTGGCTGAATTGCAGACGCTCTTCTTGCTCGAGGCGGACAAATACCTGGTCACGCCATTGGATGATCGCAAGGTGGAGCGCTTCAACGCCGAACTTGCGGGACGGCCGGAGCTAATTACGGGCGACTCCCAGATCTTCACGGCTGGGATGAAACGGCTCTCTGAAAACTCGGTCATTGTGATCAAGAACAAGTCCCATGCCGTGTCGGCAGAACTGACCGTTCCGGACGGAAAGCAGGCGGACGGTACCATTATCTGCCAGGGCGGCAAGTTCGGCGGTTGGTCGATCTTTGCCAAAGAGGGGATTCTCAAATATTGCTACAACATGATGGCCCTGGA
This sequence comes from uncultured Caldilineaceae bacterium, assembly GCA_964478635.1. GTDB lineage: Bacteria > Chloroflexota > Anaerolineae > Caldilineales > Caldilineaceae > JAGRCP01. The sequence goes on along the minus strand of CAYZLP010000147.1, from coordinate 6,105 downwards.
GAGCACTACCATTGAGGCGGATCGGCCGATTCCGGCAGGCGATCATCAGGTGCGCATGGAGTTTGACTATGACGGCGGCGGTTTGGGCAAGGGTGGCGCGGTCACCCTCTATATCGACGGTGAAAAGGTTGGTGAGGGACGGGTGGACCGCACGGTCCAGGGTACATTCTCGCTCGACGAAACCACCGATATCGGTGAAGAGACGGGCACGACTGTCTCCGGTGAGTGCAGCGTTCCCAGCCGCTTCAACGGGAAGATCAAGTTTGTCCAGATCGATGTTGGAATGGGCGGGGACAAGGATCACTACCTGTCTCCGGAAGAACGGTTTCGGATAGCCGCTGCTCGTCAGTAGATGATCTATCGCTGAGCCCAGGGCAATGGAGCTTGTGTTTTCGGTCATTCCCATGAAGGAGAAGAACCATGACAGACAAGAAACCCAATATTCTCATGATTTGGGGCGATGACATCGGCTGGGGCAACCTGAGCGCCTACTCCCACGGGGTCACTGGCGCACCGACACCCAATATCGATCGCATCGCCAATGAAGGCGTCCTCTTTACGGATCACTATGCCCAGCCCTCCTGTACGGCGGGACGGGCAGCTTTCATTACGGGTCAGTATCCCATCCGCTCCGGCATGACGACGGTGGGGCAACCTGGAGACGTCCTCGGTCTCCAGAAAGAATCGCCGTGCATCGCGGAGGTCTTGAAGGCGGAAGGCTATGTCACGGGCCACTTCGGCAAGAACCATCTGGGTGACCGCAACGAGCATCTGCCCACCGCCCATGGCTTCGACGAGTTCTTCGGCAACCTCTATCACCTCAACACCCAGGAAGAGGCGGAGCAACGCGATTACCAGAATTTCGGCCAGGCCTTTTCCGGTGATCTGGAGGAGTACGAAAAAGAGTTCGGCACGCGTGGGGTCTTGCACGCATTCGCTACGGACGAAGAGGATCCGACGGTCGATCCTCGCTTTGGTCCCGTAGGAAAACAGAAGATCACGGATACCGGCCCGCTGACCCAGGAACGGATGAAGAACTTCGACTCGGACGAGGTCATCCCCAAAGCCCTTGACTTCATCAAGCGGGCCCAGGAAGCCGACAAACCGTTCTTCGCCTGGATCAGCACCAGCCGCATGCATCTGTACACGCGCATCGACGAAGAGTGGCTGAGGAAGATCGAGAAGATCACGAGCGAAGCCGACTACCACGGTGCGGGGATGCTGCAGCATGATCACGACATTGGCACCGTGCTGGATACGCTAGAAGAATTGGGACTCGAAGAAGATACGCTCGTCGTCTATTCGACCGACAACGGCCCGGAACACTCCTCCTGGCCGCACGGCGCCACCACGCCCTTCCGCGGCGAAAAGATGACCACCTACGAGGGCGGCGTGCGCGTGCCGTGCATGGCCCGGTGGCCCGGCAAGATCCCGGCCGGGAGCAAGCTGACCGGCATCCAGGCCCATCAAGATCTCTTCACTGTGCTGTCCCAAGCAGCCGGCATACCCGATGTCGCCGCACGGGTGCTGGAAGAGAAGCAGCAGGTCATCGACGGCGTCAACAATCTCGATTACTGGATGGGGAAACAGGACGAGTCAAACCGCAACCATATCTTCCACTACTACGAGAGCAAGTTGACGGCCGTGCGCATGGGGCCGTGGAAGTTCCATTTCTCCACGAAAGAGGACTACTATGCAAACGTGATTCCACGTACCGTGCCACTAGTCTTTAACTTGCGTATGGATCCCTATGAGAGCTATGACAATAAAGACTCCTACGGCCATCTGATGCAGAAGGTTTCATGGTTGCTGCAGCCCATGGGTCGCCTGATGCGGGCGCACCTCCAGTCTCTGGCCGAATACCCGCCCGTTCAAGGCGGCAAGTCATTCGACATGTCCAACGTGATCGAGCAGTTCATCGATCGCGGCTGGGATTAAAGCACGGACTGCATGTGATTTGAGTTGGCAGCTGCCGAGAATTGAATCCGGCACCGTCCCGGAAGTTGTGTGGCACATCACTTGTATGGTCGCACGGCTGCCGGGACGGTGCGATCGTTGTGCTTTATTCGGCCTGGGATTTCGAATCTACCCGCAGATTTTTGTGTTGGCCAGAGGCTCAATGGTCCATCTGCTAACACCTAGTCACCGACACGGAGAACACAAACCATGGGATTCGCTGAGATCGACTGGACTGAGGTGTTTGAGCTATTCATGCTGTTGCTCATCGGCATTGGCCCCAAGATCGCGCTGGTGCCCTTTGTTGAACTGACTGCTGAGATGGACAAGGCGACACAAATCGCAGTTGCCAACAAATCCGTGCGTACGGCCATCACCTGGGCGCTCATCTTGGCGGTCCTCGGTTGGTTGCTCATGCGCCTGCTGCACTTCACGTCGGGTGCTGTCCTGGTGGCAGGCGGTATCGTGCTGCTCCTGCTGGCGCTGCACATGTTGATCAGTCCGGGAAAAGAAGAACATGTGGAGGAACACGGCCAAAAAGATCCGATGGAGTTGGCCCTCTATCCCTTGGCCGTTCCCTACCTGCTCAATCCGGTGGGGATAGCCGTGCTTGTCGTCTTTTCTACACAGGTAAACAGCGTTGCCGATGGTGTGATCCTGATCGGACTGGTGCTGCTCGTCGGTCTGCTTGACTGGGTGCTGTTTCGCAACGTAGAGACGGTCGCCAAGTTCATGGATCCTTCCAAGATGGCGGTTACCGAAGCGGTGTTTGGCGTCTTGCTCGCCGCCCTCGCCGTACAGTTGATGGTCATTGGACTCAGTGACCTGGGGGTTATCGCGGCGCAGATCGGCCACTGAGTTGCGAACGCTTTCGACATCATCAACATCCTCCGGCAGGAGACAACATTGGAGATGGGGCTATGTGGAAACAAATTGGCGGTGTAGCTGCAATCATCCTGAGCATCGTCATGCTGGTCATCAGCATTGTCTGTTTTATTCTGGTGTTGACCTATCGACAACCGCTCATTGACCTAGCAGGAAAATTGCTCGGCCAGGCGGATACGGCGCTCAACATCGCCGTCGAGAGCACCGATACGGCCGTGCTGCTCACTGGCGAAGCCCAAGCCTTGCTCGACGAAACGCAGTCAACGCTGAATGAAGCAGTCGATGAGGTCGGTGCGCGCAAGGACGAACTGGTGCGTGACGCGCAAACCGTATTTGACCAACGATTTGGCGTGCAGCTCAGCACTGCCCTCGCCACGATCCGGGCAGTAACGGACAGCATGCGCGCGGCCCGTGAACTGGCCTTGTCCATCAGTCGCATTCCCGGCGTGAATCTCCGCCTGCCGGGCAGCGCGGTGGCGGATGACCTTGCAGTTCGGACCCAGGAAATCGAAACAACTGCCCAGGAGGTTGGCGACAGGATCGAGCGCGTGACTGCCGTGCCTGGTGAGGCCATGGATGCCACCAACGCGGGTTTGACTGAATTGAGTCAGAAGATCGGTGATGTCGAAGCTGCGCTGGCCAACGTGAATGAGGAAGTAATCATCACGCAACAAACGGTCCGCGCGCTACAAGAAGATTATGTACGGACCATCAATCTGACCGTTACCATACTGTGCCTCATTTTGGCCTGGACGATCATCTCTCAAGTGATCGTGATGCGCTGGGCCTGGAAACTCACGCGCCAAGCGGAAGCGGCATGAATGAGCAATGGCTGCAGGGCGGAAAGCGTGACGAGGAGAGGAAATCGCGCGACGCCGCCATGCAACAGGATGAATCCCCCGTCACCCTCACCCATCCGAATTGGCTGATCGTCGGTTGTTGCTTTGCCGCCATGGCCAAAATGACGGAACCATCGCTTTGGATCTTCTACCCGCCGGGCGAGGAACTGTTTGGGGCAGGATGGGCCAGGGCGCGCCTCTTAACCGGCGCGTGGTCGGTATTTCTGGTCCTCTTTTTGGTTGCCGGCGGACTGTTGGGTGACTACTTCGGCCGTCGCCGGGTGCTTTTGGGTGGTCTGTTGGCAGCTACCGGCGCCAATGCTTTGCTCATCCTCGGTCCAGCGATCGCCAGTCATTTAGTTCTTCGCAGCGTTGCGCAAGCCGCTGCGACACTCGTCCTTCCGTTGACACTTGCGCCACTTTATATGTATTTTCACGGACGGAAGCGGCTGACCGCGTTTGGCTGGTATGTCGTCGTGACTTCGTTGGCGGCGGTTTTTTCGTCTCCCCAGGCCAACTACATGTTGCGTCACTTTGGTTGGCAAAGTGCCTACTTGACGTCTCTCGTCTTCGGCGGAGGCGGCTTTGTTCTTCTCCTCTTCAGCCTGCCGGAAAGCAGGAATGTCAATCGGACGACTCCTTATGCGACGCTGTACGCAGGATGGACCCTGATCGTGCTCAGCGCGGTTTACCTGGTAATTCATCTGGGCTTCATACGCGTAGGGTTCGTGCCCGTGATGGTCATTGCGACGATGGTAATGACAGTCGGCGCTGGCTTCGTGATCTGGTGGGACGTCAGGACGCCGGGCAATCTGTTCCAGCATTGGGGCATGCGTCAGCGCGACCTGACGATGCTCATTGCGGTCGGCGTCGTCATTCAGCTTGTGCTGATGGGCTTCTTTCTGCCCACCTTCCGCTATTTTGGCGTTGTGAAAAATTACACGCTCAGCTCAAGATTGCTGGCACTTCTGCCCCTATTCATTGGCATGTTGATTGCAGTCTATTTCGTGGCCCGTATTTGGGAAGATGGTCGGGTGCGACGCCTGCTGACCCTCAACTTGGCCATCTGCAGCGCGGCAATCGCGCTCATGTCGATTGCACCGGCCCGCCTACCCTACGCCGCCCAAGTTCTTCCGCTCTGTGTCTTTGGTTTCTCCATTACCGCCGCAAAAACGATCTGGGCGGACGCATTTTTCCAGACAGTAATTGACGACTATATTGGCTTGAACGCAGCCATCAACAGCGCCACCATGCAGATTGGCAGCGCGTTGGGGTCTGCGCTCGGCGGCCATCTAATCGTCCTCTACGGCTATCGGGAATTTCGGAATCAGCTGTCGTCCCTCTTCGACCTCGAACGCATCCGCCAGCTTTACACTCAATTTGTCGAGGCGACCGTCATGGTGGTTGAGTTATCGGACCTTGACTTGCGCGCATACGGCACGGATATGTGGCTGCAATATGTCCACTCCTATGCGACCGGCTACTCACGGACCATGTTGACCTTGGCGGGCATCAGCTCCGCCACGGCCCTGGCGATCTACTTTGGCTTGCGACGCACCATGCGCTACTCGGCTGAAGAGGTCGAGGTCGACCTGAAAGCATCGGTTTTTGAAGATCCACTCCTGCCAGAGGAGCTGCTGACAATCGACGGCTGAAATCAGGCGAAACCATGAACTGGCGCCGCGATTCCGCCCATTCCCAGCCCGGTTGACGGGGCCTGTTCGGCAGCCCCGTGACATCAGCCCGGGGCGGTCGCGGCAGAGCACGCACCATCATATCCCAATACCGGCCCTGTCACGCCGACCGCCCTCACGGTCGAGTTGTTCCTCCCATGCCGCTGATGGTACGATAAAGCAAATGCACCGACGGAGCCGACAATGCGAATCTCGACTTTCAGCGAAAAATTCCTGGGCGACTGCGGCATCCTGCAGCTGATGGATGACCTGGGGCAAGCGGCGGCCCAGCCCGGCGTCATCATGCTGGGCGGCGGCAATCCGGCCCACATCCCTGAGGTGCAGGCCCTCTTTCGTCAGCGCATGGAGCGCATGCTCGACAGCGAGCGTGATTTTGAAACCCTCATTGGGAACTACAGCGCGCCCGGCGGCGATCTGCACTTTGTCGATGCGCTCGTCCACTTCTTCCGGGAACAGTACGGCTGGGCGATTGGCCCAGAAAATGTTGCCCTGACCAACGGCAGCCAGACGGCCTTCTTCTTCCTCTTTAACATGTTTGGCGGCACGGGCAGCGACGGCCGCAAGCGCAGGATCCTCCTACCCCTTGCGCCTGAATATATCGGATATGCCGACGCAGGGATCGAGGAGGATATTTTCGTCGCAGCCCGCTCCCAGATCGAGTTTCTGGACAACCGCCTCTTCAAATATCATGTCGACTTTGACGCCCTGGAGATTTCCGACGACATCGGCGC
>CAYZLP010000146.1:0-8962 GCA_964478635.1 uncultured Caldilineaceae bacterium | reverse complement strand
GAGATGAATGAAGACATCATCAACTACGCCCGTCAGAAGTACAACCTGTTGATCGGTGAGCGCATGGCCGAGCGGACCAAGATTGAGATCGGCTCCGCCTATCCCATGGAGCGGGAGCGGACCATGATCTTGCGGGGTCGTAACCTGGTCACGGGCTTGCCTGAAGCCGTGGAAGTGAGTTCCGTCGAGATCCGCGAAGCACTCTCCAGTTCGGTCAACGTAATCGTTGATTCGGTCAAAGGAACCCTGGATGAGACGCCGCCTGAACTGGTGGCCGATCTCATGGAATATGGTATCGTGCTGGCTGGCGGTGGGGCCCTTCTTCAGGGCCTGGCCCAACGTCTGCAGGATGAGACGCGTATGCACGTCTACGTAGCCGACAATCCCCTGACCGCGGTGGTGATGGGGACCGGCATGATTCTGGAAAAGCCGGAATTCTATCGCGAGACGCTGACCAGCATGCAGCGCAAGAGCACGATTCGTTAACACTGAGCACGTTTTGCGGCGGGGCTTTTGGCTCCGCCCATTTCTAGCACCCTCCTATGCGTAACACTGAACGACGAGCATGGTCGCTGGGCGACATCGGTATCCGCGTAGCCATTCTGACGCTGGCCGCGCTGCTGCTCATGGCGCTCCAGATTACGGGCCGCCTCGAACCGATCCAGAGTGCCATCACCCAATTTACCTCCCCTGCCCAGACCAGCTCCACCGGCATCGCCACTTCAGTCGGCGACTCGGTCTCTTTCCTCACGGAATTGCGCACCTTGCGCCAGCGCGCCGCCGAGTTGGAGCAGATCAACGCCAGCCTCTTGGTGGAGAATTTTCGCCTGCGCGAGGTGGAACGCGAGAACCAGGAACTGCGGACCATGCTGGCTTTTGCCGAAACGCGGCCCGGCCTGGAATTGCGGGGCGCGCAGATCGTGGCCCGCGTTATCGGGCAGGAGAGCAACAACTTCCTCGACTTCATCATGCTGGACCTGGGAACGGAGCACGGCATTGAGGTGGGAATGCCCGTATTGACGGATCAGGGCCTTGTCGGGCGCATCAGCGAAGTGACCAGCACCACTTCCAAGGTGCTGCTGATTACGGACACAAGTAGCGCAGTCAATGCGATTTTGCAGAGCAGCCGGGTCAACGGCGTCGTGCGGGGCAACCCGGGCGGTGATCTGCTCATGGATTATATCCCCCAGGGCGTGATCTTCAGCGTCGGCGAAGTCGTCCTTACGTCCGGTCTGGGCGGCAATTTTCCCAAAGGCATCCCCATCGGGCAGGTGCTTCAGATCAACCAGCGCGACATCGACGTTTTCCAGCAGGCCGTCGTGCGGCCCACGGTCGACTTCAGCAGCCTGGAGTTGGTCATGGTGGTCACGAATTTCGATCCGCTCGAAAATCTGCCGGACCTCCTGGCCCCGGTTGAGGAGCAGACGGCGCCGACGGAAGACGCGGGTGAGCCCGCCGGTACGGAAGAAGGAGTAGTTCCCGGTGACGGTCCGCCCGTCGAGCCGGAAGCGGGCGGGCAATAGCCTATGGTACGCGGGTGGCTTTACTACCTGATGATCCCGCTCATGGCGCTGGCCTCGCTCTTTCAGTCTACGGCCGTCAATCGTCTGGCCATTCGCAATGTGAAGCCGGACCTGGTGCTCATTCTGGTTCTGATCGGTTGTATGCTTTACGGGCCGAGAATTGCCGTGCTCTGGGCATTCGTGGGCGGACTTTTTCTAGATATCTTCAGTGGCGGTCCGCTGGGGGCATCGAGCCTTGCACTAATGGCGGCCGTGCTTGTCACTGGGCTGGGCTATCGCACCTTTTCGCGCTATCATCTCCTGGTGCCAATCGGGGTAAGCATTGTCGGCACGATCGTCTACGGCGTGACCTATCTGGGGGTTCTGGCCTTTCTGGATGCGCTGGCCGGCGTGGACTGGCTGAATTTGCCCCGTCGCGAAATTCCCTTCTGGCCGACCGTCCAGAACGTCATCGGACCAGCGTTGCTCTACAATACAACGCTGATGATTCTGGCTGTGCCATTCCTGAACCGGCTGCCTGAAACTCCGGAAGCGGAAACGTCGTTCTCCTAACCGTTAAGTATCAGAATGGACTATGTATCAGAATGGACCACGCGGCTCGGTCAACCTGAGCCGCGAACGAGAAACGAATACTGCCACCTGGGTGATGCGCATCTTTCGTGTGGGCATCTTTGCCGCGTTTCTGCTGTTGGCAGGGCGACTCTATCAGCTCCAGATTGTTCAGGGTGATATCTACCGCGTCAGTGCCGATGAGAATCGCTTCCGGCTGGAAGAATCGCCTGCCCCGCGGGGCGTCGTCTACGATCGCACGGGGCAGATCCTGGTCCGCAACCGGCCTAGCTTTGAAGTATCGATTGTGCCGGAAGATCTGCCCTTCGATGACTTCGAGACGGCGGATACCGATGAGCAAGCCCTGGAGATAGAGAAAATTCTGCGCGCGCTGCGGGCGGATACGGACCCGGCCATTGCCACCCGCATGGGCGAAATCATGTTTCGCCGGCTGGGGCGCGCAGACTTTGCGACGACGGTCGAAGGGACCGGCATCGATCTCTCCTTTGTGCTGGTCCCGGGGCCGGTCCAAGTGGTCGAATCTGAAGACGGCGGCCCGCCGCAAGAGGTTTCCACACCGATTCTCATTCCCGATCTGAGTCAACCCCTGCCTATCGAAGGGCTGGTGGCGCTGGTGCAGCGTTCTGTCCAGTTTGGCGGCCAGGGGAGCGCGTCTGAACCGATTCCAATCCTCGATCTGGTTGACCGGACCCGGGCCTTCGAAATTGTGGAAGAGAGCTATGCCTTGCCCAGCGTGCGGGTAGAGGAAGTTCCCGTACGCGAATATGTCTATGGCGATCTCTTGAGCCATGTCTTGGGCTTCATGGGACCGATTCCCGCCGCCGCCGCCGAGACCTACCGCACCGAAGGCTACACCAATCCGAACGAACGGGTCGGGCTCAACGGTCTTGAGTATTCCTATCAGACCGAACTGCGCGGCCTGCCCGGCTACAACAATGTGGAAGTCGATATTCTCGGCCGAGAGATGCGCACCGTCGGGCAAGTTATCGAACCGGTACCCGGTTCCAACTTGATCCTCAATATCGACCTGCGCCTCCAGAACATCATGTACGAAGAGCTGGCTGCCATGATGGAAGAAAAGGAGGCGCCCTGGGGCGTCAGCATCGCCATGAATCCCCAAAATGGGGCGATCCTGGGAATGGTCAGCTTGCCGTCGTACGATAACAATATCTTTGCCGAAGGCATCAACGAAGAGTATCTCGCGCTGGAAGCGGATGAACGGCGTCCCTTGATCAACTACGCCATCGGCGGCCTCTATCCGCCCGGCTCCACCTTCAAGATGGTGCCTGCAGCGGCTGCCTTGCAGGAGAACGTCATCGGTGAATCGACCCAGATCCGGGATGACGGGCCGATCTATCTGCCCAATCGTTTCTTCCCCGACGACCTGAGCCAGGCCCAGGAATTTGTGAGCTGGAATCACGCAGTGGGCATCGTTCACGGTCCGGTCGATGTGGTGGACGCGTTGGCCCTCTCCAATGACATCTTCTTTTACTGGATCGGCGGCGGCTTTCCGCCGGCCGAGTTCCGGGGGCTGGGCTACCGGAATCTGGCTGATTACGCCGAACTTTTCGGCTATGGCGAGCCCACGGGCATCGATCTGCCGGGTGAAGTCGGCGCATTGGTGCCAGACGATCAATGGAAGCGGCAGCTATATGCGGAAAGCTGGACGACGGGTGACAGCTACAACATGGCCATCGGTCAGGGGTACCTGCTCTCTACCCCATTGCAGGTGTTGGTGAGTACCGCCGCCGTGGCCAACGGCGGCACAGTGTACGAACCGCAGATTGTCTATCAAGTCGTCGATTCGACCGGCGGCCTGCAGCGAGATTTCGAGCCTAAGGTGCGCCGGGAATTGCCTCTGGACGAGGGCATCATCGAAATCGTGCAGGAGGGGATGTGGGCGGTTGTCAATGCCGACTACGGTACGGGCGCCGGATCTCGGGTGCCGGGCGTCACGGTTGCCGGCAAGACGGGGACGGCTGAATTCTGTGAATATATCCCCGAATTGGAGGATTGCCGGCGCGATGAAGAAGAGAATCTGCCGACCCACGCCTGGTACGTCGCCTATGCGCCGTATGAGAATCCGGAGATTGCTGTGGTAACATTCATCTATGATGGGGGAGAAGGCTCTGAAGCAGCCGTCCCGGTGACCCAGAAGATTCTTGAGGCCTATTTCACGGAGATCAATCCGCTCCAGGTTGCGGAGTCGCCCTAGTACATTGCGGCGTAAATACCACGGCGGAAATTTGGCGCTTCTCCCTTTGGTAGAAACTGTGGGTTCATTTCCGCCGGGATTTACTAGTTCAAAGCCGGGATTTACTAGTTCAAAGAGGAGTGGAAGCCATGGCCATCGAATCGAGTTCATCGTACCCTTCCGGCAGGGAAGGCTCCACCCAACAGACCGGACTGCCCGAGAATGGCAATGAGGGGTTGCCAAATTACGCGCAAAATGATAGCGTCATGCAGACACGTGTAGCCAATTTGCTCGATGATATCACGGAAATGAACGACGGCGCCATGAACAGAAACGAAATGGGCGCTTCTGAGCCTGAAGTTGGACGAGGCGTCTCGCCTGCTTCGCCGCCAGCAGAGGGAACCGACCCCCAAACGGAACATGCGCAGGCGGAACATGCGGATGTACGTATCCGCGGGCGCAATGATGGCCTGTCCGTCGAAATCGGCTCCGGTGATTGGCAAGAACTGCTCTCCCAACTGGATGAGCGGCTTGAGCAGTCGGCCAGCTTTTTCCGTGACGGCCATGTTGCCCTCATCGTGGGGCGCCGCCATCTGGATGAGGCCGAGCTATTTGAGTTGCGGGAACTGTTGGCGCGCTTCAGCTTGACGCTTGGCGTTGTGCGCACCGGTTCCGAGCGCACCTTTGACGCCGCTTTGGCCGTTGGCCTGGCAGCCACGCTCGAAGGTGAAGGCATCGAAGAAACAGTCGTCGCCCATCCCGCCGAGTCGAACGTCGAATTGCGCGCCCACTTCATCTATCGCGGCAACCTGCGTTCCGGTCAGTTGCTCCATCGACATGAGAGCGTACTGGTGATCGGTGATGTGAATCCGGGCGCAAACGTGATTAGCGATGGTGACATCCTGATCTGGGGCCGGTTGCGCGGCGTCGCCCATGCAGGTGCGGCCGGCGAGGAGCGGGCCATCATCGGCGCTCTGACCTTTGAGCCGATCCAGCTCCGCATCGGTGGCCTGATCGCCATTGCACCTGAGAAATCCGACGCCAAACGCTCCGGCCGCGAAGAAGCGTATGCGACGGCACGTATCGCCTATGTGAGCGGTGAGCAAATCGTCGTGGCCGACTGGCCGGAAGCGCGCCGCGACGGCAAATCCGTCTTGCGACGGTAGAGGAGTGGGGAGATGGCCGCAACCATCATCACTGCGACCTCCGGCAAGGGCGGGGTCGGTAAAACCACCACTGTGGCCAACATCGCCGTCGCCCTCGCCCTCTACGGCAAGCGGGTTGTCGCCATTGATGCCGATATCGGCCTGCGTAATCTGGATCTGGTGCTGGGCCTGGAAAATCGGATCATCTACGATCTGGTGGACGTGGCGGAGGGACGCTGTCATTTGCGTCAAGCCCTTGTGCCCGATACCCGGGCCGGCTCGCTTTTTCTGCTGGCTGCCGCCCAAACCCGGGACAAGACGGCCGTCACCCCCGAACAGATGATGGCCATCTGCCAGCAGCTTCGCCCCATGGTCGATTATGTGATCATCGATTCTCCGGCAGGCATCGAGCATGGCTTTCAGAATGCCATCACGCCTGCCGACCGCGTGTTGATCGTCACGACCTCCGATGTGAGCGCGCTGCGTGATGCGGACAAGGTCATCTATCTGCTGGAACGAGACTGGAACTGCCAGCCCGGGCTGATCCTCAACCGCTATAATCCCCGCCTGATTCGTACGGGTGACATGCGCGACATCGATGACGTACTGGATATTCTGGCCATCGATCTCATGGGCGTCGTGCCGGAAGATGAGCGCATCGTGCTGACGACCGATCGGGGGGAACCGGCCGTGTTGGATAAGCGTTTGGCCATGCGTCAGGCCTATTTCAACATTGCCCAACGCATTATGGGAAACAATGTACCGTTGATGCGCTTCGAGAACCGGGGCTTCTTTGCGTCGTTGGCCCGGCTTTTCGGCCGATAAGCAACGCATTCAAAACGTAACCTATGCTAGAACGTGCACAGATCCGCAATTTCGATTGGCCGCTCCTCTTCGCGGTTCTGATCCTCTGCGCCATCGGCGTCGGCATGATCTACAGCGCCACCATTACCACCATCGACCTGGCCGATTATTGGAGTCGCCAGCTTGTCTTCGTCGGTCTGGGCCTGACGGTCCTGGTCATTGCCGCGGTCTTCGACTATCGCCAATTGCAGCTGCTGGCGCCTCCAGCCTTCCTCCTCTTTGTAGGCTTGTTGATCGTCGTTCTCCTCTTCGGGACCAATCAGGGTGGTTCCGTGCGCTGGATCAGCGTGGGAGGCACCTTGGTGCAGCCCACGGAGCCGGGAAAATTCTTGTTGATTATTTTCATGGCCTGGTATTTGAGTTGGTTTCATGACGACATGGCCCGGCTACCCTATCTCCTGGGCGCGCTCCTGCTGCTGCTGGCCCCGCTGGCCCTTGTCTACCTTCAGCCTGATTTGGGGATGACCATCACCTTTGCCTTCATCGGCGGCACACTGATTCTGGTCGGCGGGATTCGTCTCTGGCAGATTGCGTTTTTGCTGGGTGGGACGCTGGCGGCGCTGCCCTTCCTCTGGGGAACGCTCCAGGGATATATGCTGGAGCGTATTCAAGTCTTCCTCAATCCGGAAAACAATCCGGATGCTGCCTTCAATATCAATCAGGCCCTGATCGCCGTGGGGTCGGGCGGTTGGTTGGGCAGAGGGTGGGGTTTGGGCAGCCAGAATCAGCTACACTTTTTGCGCGTTCGTCATACCGACTTTATCTTCAGCGTGATCGCCGAGGAACTGGGCCTGATCGGCTCGCTGCTGGTGCTTGCGCTGCTCTTCTTCGTCATCTGGCGTCTGTTGCGCATTGCCGACAATGCCCGCGATCATTTTGGGCGCCTTATCGCCACGGGCGTGGCCGCTCTGATCTTTTTTCAGGTTCTGGTCAATGTCGGCATGAATCTGAGTCTGGTTCCGGTGACCGGCCTGACCCTGCCGTTTGTGAGCTATGGCGGCAGTTCCCTCGTCTCCATGCTCTTTGCGGTGGGGCTTGCCGAGAGCGTGGCCCTGCGTCACCGGCAATCGGATTTTTAACCCTCCATTGTCCCATTACTTCGCTTCACATCATTGATTGTACCGGCGCGCAGGCGGCGCTTCAGGACGCCGGCTTGCTCGGCAGAGATGGATGCCCGCATAATCTGCTCGTCCGCGCTGTCGAAATGGCGGAGCATCTCATCGGGCGCCGTGTCGCTGACAATGAGTACGAGCACCGATTGAGCGCTGTCGATGCTGCGCTGTAGCGTCTGGGCCGTCCGGCGATTGACTGGCTTGCGGTTGCGCATGAGCGTCCCGCCGATCATGCCGGCGGCGGTCAATCCCCATGCGGCCAGGAAAAAGACGCCGGCAAAAGCCGAAGCCAGCAACGCCCGCGGTAGGGCAACGACCAGGGGAGAGCCGTCTTCGCTTTCGTCCAGGGCCATGCCCGCCTGCTTGCCGTCGGCCATGGCCAGTGCGTCCTCGACGAGCAGCAGCTGTTCGCGCGGCAAATGTTTGAGGCTCGCTTTGGCCGCTTCGGCTCCGCCCTCATCCCCGTAGGTCAAAATCATTAGTTTGGGCATTGATTTCCTCGTTTCCCTTTTTGGACCAAGTCGAGAATGGCAAAACGTTACCATGAGAGTAATTGCGCAGAAATGTCTCCCCAGAGTTCGCGATATGCGGCCGCGGCCGTCGAGGCAGGAGCAAACGCAGGAACAGGCTGACGGTACATCCCCATCTGTTCGATTATGGATGAATAGGGGATGGGACTCGGCAGGATATTGGCGTAGGCTGCCGTGACCTGGGCAATCGTTTCCCGGTGCAGCTTCTTGCGGCGGTCGACCATGGAGAAGAATGTGTAGAGACGGGCCGGGTCTTGGCCCCGATCGGCAAGAAAGGCCTGTACCTGCTCGTGTGTGCGCAGCGAGAGGGTCGTGGGGATCAACGGGGTAAGCAAGAAATCGCTGACCTGGAAGATGTTTTCGGCCAGCAGTCCGATGTTGGGCGGGCAATCCAGGATGATCAGGTCGTATTCCTCCTGCAAGGGCTGCAGGGCCTCGGCCAGCTTGTGTTTGCTGCGCTTCATCTGGCTGTAGCGTACATCGAGATCCCGGTGGGTGAAGTCGGCCGGCAGCAGATCCAGGCCGTCGAAGTCGCTGCCCTTAATGCTGGCCTCAATTGCGGACGGATTACCCGCCAGTCTCTTGGCTTTGCCGCTTAACTTTGGCTTGACACGGAAATAAAAGGTGGCCGAAGCCTGGGGATCCAGGTCGCAAACCAGAGTGGTACGGCCGCGCTCGGCGGCAAGATAGCCCAGGTTGACGGCGGCGGCCGTCTTGCCCACACCGCCCTTGTTGCTGTAGAGGGCGATGGTGGTCATGAGGCCGACTGTTTCTCCGTGGCGGTCAGCAGGCGGGCGAAGACGCGCTGGTTGGCCGGCGATGCAAATCCGGCAAAGATTTCGGCAAACTCGGCGCGTACTTCCTCCTGACGGTCTGCCAATTTCTCGATCAAGATTCCGATAGCGACGAGGGTGTGGCGGATGACGGGCTTGTCCAGCGGCAATTCCTCGGCGATGTGCAGTAAATAGGCCTGCTGTACCGTAAGATCGTTGAATTCACCTAGATTGTCTTGCAGACGCTTGAG
>CAYZLP010000145.1:0-8993 GCA_964478635.1 uncultured Caldilineaceae bacterium | reverse complement strand
GATGGCGTGGTGATGAAGCTGGGCGAGGCCACCAAGCTGAACGTGGAGTCGATTCCCACGGGCAGCTTGAGTCTGGACATCGCCCTGGGCATCGGCGGCATTCCCAAGGGCCGCGTGATCGAGATCTACGGTCCCGAAAGCTCAGGCAAGACGACGATCTGCCTCCACACCATCGCCGAAGCCCAGCGGGAAGGCGGCATCTGCGGCTTTGTGGACGTAGAGCATGCCCTGGACCCGGCCTACGCTGCGAAGATCGGCGTGGACATCAATAACCTCTATATCAGCCAGCCGGACACGGGTGAGCAGGCGCTGGAGATCACGGAGGCGCTGGTGCGTTCGGGCGCCATGGACGTGGTGGTGGTGGACAGCGTGGCGGCCCTGGTGCCCCGGGCGGAGATCGAAGGGGAGATGGGCGACAGCCACGTGGGCCTGCAGGCCCGGCTCATGAGCCAGGCGCTGCGCAAGCTGACGGGGGCCGTGAAGTCGAGCGGGACGTCGCTGATCTTCACCAACCAGCTGCGTCAGAAGATCGGGGTGATGTTCGGGAATCCGGAGACGACGTCGGGTGGCATGGCGCTGAAGTTCTATGCGAGCGTGCGGCTGGACATCCGGCGCATCCAGGCGATCAAGCAGGGGAGCGACGTGATCGGCAACCGGACCCGGGTGACGGTGAAGAAGAACAAGGTGGCGCCGCCCTTCAAGGTGGCCGAGTTCGACATCATGTACAACGAGGGGATCAGCACCACGGGCGACCTGATCGACCTGGGGGTAGAGCGGGACATCATCGACAAGCGGGGCAGTTTCTACAACTTCGGTGAGCTGCGGTTGGGGCAGGGGCGGGAAAACGCCAAGGCCTTCCTGGCCGAAAACCGGGAGGTTGCCGCCGAGATCGACCAGCGTATCCGTGACGAGGTGGGTTTGCCACCTCGTGCAGTGGCGCTCTTTGTCGCTTCTGAAGGCTCGGATGGGGCCGTGACCGCCAGTACGGCATAGATTGATGGCGAATCGTGCCGGGGCGTTTTCCCAAGCGCTGACGGTGTAATCCTGTAGAATCTTTGCCGCTCGTCGGCTGACAAATCCTCGGTCTGTGTCACTCTTGCGCTGGAGCAGCCGCTGCAGCGCATTTTGCATTGGGCGCATTTCTATTGCTCCTGCAGCCGGATTTTGACAGAACACGGATGCCCTTTTGGGCAATCGATCATCAATACATCATGCATGAGGCTAAGGTAGAACATGAGCGACAGTACAATAACCCTGTTGGCGATTGTTCTGATTATCCTGTTTTCGTTGCTAAGTGGCGCTGTTGCCGGTTTCTTTGCGTATAAGCGTGGACGCGAAGCGGGCACAGAAGCCGAACGCGAGCGCCATGCTCAACTGCGCCAGGGCGCGATGGACGAAGCCAGCCGCATTGTGGCTGAGGCCGAGACCAAAGCGAAACAGCAGTTGCTCAGCATCAAAGAAGAAGAGATGCGCCGCCGCAACGAAATGGATGCGGAACAGGACAAACGTCGTAAAGAGTTGGAGCGAATCGAAGAGCGGCTTCAGTCGCGGCTCGATACGGCCGAGCGCCGTCTCGAGCAGATGGAAAATCGGGAGCGCAAGCTGAATCAGCGCTCCAGTAAGCTGGATCAGCAGGAAGAGCGGCTCAGCAAGCTGGAGGAAGAGCGCAATGTCGAACTACAGCGCATCGCCCAGATGTCCCAGGACGAAGCGCGTGAGGCGCTGCTGGCTTCCGTTGAGAAAACTGCCCGTACCGAGATGGCCCGCACGGTGCGTGAGGTAGAGGCCGAGGTGATGGAAGAGGCCGATCGTCGGGCGCGGGAGATCGTCACCCTGGCGATCGAGCGCATCGCCAGTGACCACGTATCCGAGTACGCCGTGAGCAGCGTCTCGCTGCCATCCGACGAGATGAAAGGCCGCATCATCGGGCGCCAGGGGCGCAACATTCGCGCCATTGAGCAGGCCATCGGCGTCGATCTCGTCGTTGATGACACACCGGAAGCAATCATTATCAGCAGTTTCGATCCCGTACGGCGTGAAGTTGCCCGCATGGCCCTCAGCAAGTTGGTGGCCGATGGGCGCATCCATCCGACCCGGATCGAGAAAGAGGTGGAAAAGGCCCAGCAGGAGATCGATCAGGTGATTATGGAAGCCGGTGAGCAGGCCATGATCGAAACCAATACCCAAGGCCTGCACCGGGAAATCCGCAAGTTGCTAGGACGCCTGAAATTCCGGACTAGCTACGGTCAGAACCAGCTGGATCACGCCACGGAAACGGCCCATATCGCGGCTATCATCGCCTCAGAACTTGGCGCAAATGTGAAGGTCGCCCGCCTGGGCGGCCTCCTGCACGATATCGGAAAGGCTGTCAGCCACGAGATTGACGGCCCCCATGCCATCGTTGGCGCTGAA
Organism: uncultured Caldilineaceae bacterium; assembly: GCA_964478635.1. Taxonomy (GTDB): domain Bacteria; phylum Chloroflexota; class Anaerolineae; order Caldilineales; family Caldilineaceae; genus JAGRCP01. The sequence goes on along the minus strand of CAYZLP010000145.1, from coordinate 6,581 downwards.
ATTGCCAAGCGGTACGGCATCAGCGAGCCCGTCGTCAACTGTATCGCCAGTCACCATGGGGAAGTTGAGCCCCAATCCATTGAGGCGGTGATTGTGGCCGCAGCCGATGCCATCAGCGGCGCTCGGCCCGGCGCACGGCGAGAATCCCTGGAGACCTACATCAAGCGTGTGACCGAGCTAGAAGACATCGGTAACAGCTTCAATGGGGTCGAGCAGACCTTTGCCATTCAGGCCGGACGTGAAATCCGCGTCCTGGTCAAGCCCGACACCGTAGACGACTTGGCGGCCATTGAACTGAGCAAGGAGATCGCCAAGAAGATTGAGGACAATCTCCAATATCCGGGTCAGATCCGCGTGACCGTCGTGCGTGAAACGCGCGCCGTCGAGTACGCCAAATAGGCCCAATCCCCGCAATTCCAGCCGGATTGCAGTCCCTTTGCTTTCTGAAGCCCTGCCGAGAATTATCAACCGGCGGGGCTTTTTTTGCCCCCTTGTCGACTCTGCCAACCTGCGTCCACAGCCTGTAAGGTAAATGTCTGATTTGCGCAGCGGCGCGAAGGATTGCCCTTGGCCATCCGATTAATGGTGTAGAGAACGCTAGGCAAGTTGACGGATTCTTATTCTGCGTCGGCGTTGTCCAAAACAGTGCCGGCCCAAAGGAAACACCCGGTTTCGAGTCTTGACGTTGAACTCCGACATCGTAGCAGAGTGATCTGTACAGGACGGACGTTCCCGACCTGTATGCTGCGAAATTGGGCATGATCCTGTGTGGGCAGAAAGCGTCAACCGTCGCTGCGGGCAGCTATCGTTGGTTGCCCCCGGTCACATCGGCGTACTACTGCGGATCAATTGTGATTAGAAGGAGGCAACGTCCCATGGCTGAGCTGATCAAGGTCTCTGCTCAATCTCGTTCTACTGCGGTTGCCGGTGCGATCGCCGGCGTTATGCGTGAACATGGCTATGCCGAGATGCAGGCAATCGGCGCAAGTGCAGTGAATCAGGCCATCAAGGCCATCGCCATCGCGCGCGGTTATCTGGAGCAGGACCATATCGATCTGGCGGTGATTCCCAACTTCACGGAAGTTCAGATCGAAGGAAACGAACGTACGGCGGTTCGCCTGGCGATCTTCAAGCGCCCGAACTCAATCTCGGTTCCCCCTACCTCTCTGGCGCAGACGAATGGCACGGCCGTCGAGACGGTGCTGCAATAAGCATCCCGTCCGGCTGCGTAGCGCTCTCCTTCTCTGGCCTTTGCCTGAAGATCAACAAAAAAGGATGGAGCTCTGAAAGCTCCATCCTTTCTCTTCTCTGCCATTTCGGGCGCTGGCAGTACGATTGGCCTGCTGAGCGTAGCCGAAGCGCCGGTACTTCGCCAGACGTGCGGCGACGCTACCTCTCGGCGCAGCTCCATGGGGATTAATGGCGGGATTCACCAGGCTGCGGCGTGGTGAGAGCCTTCCATTCTCGATAAATCGCGTGAAGAAGCTCGCCGGGATCTATTGGCCGTCGCGTTTATCGGAACTACGGCGTCGACGCTTCCGCCGGCTCTTGGACTTGCTCTTCGACGGGTCGGACTCTGATTGCTGAGAGCTACTGCTGCCGGACTGCTTTCGCCGTTGTGATTGTGTCGACCTACTCTGGGCTCGCTCATTGTCCTGACGGGCAGTTGATCGGCGCTTGACCGTACAGCCGCCACACGTGCTGCAACTGCCGCCTGCGCTGCTCTTGGTCGTGATGAGTTCGTCAAGCATGAATTCGGTATAGACACCGCTCTCGAGCATGACGGTCACTGCTTCCTTGAGCGGATGCAGATGACGCACTCGGCCGATGCCCTGCGGGGTGACGACTTCCGCCCCCAGTTTCGGCATCTTCTTGTTCTGCTCTTTGTAGTGGGCGTCCTCATAAGACAGGCAACAAAGCAGCCGGCCACAGACGCCGCTGATCTCATCCGGGTTCAGGGGCAACTGTTGGTTTTTTGCCATGCGGATGCTGACCGGCGAGAATTCGCGCAACCAGCTGGTGCAGCAGAGCTGGCGTCCGCATTTGCCAACCCCATCCAGCAATTTCGCTTCGTCACGCACGCCGATCTGGCGCATTTCGATGCGTGTCCGGAAGATGCGCGCCAACTCCCGCACCAGGGCCCGGAAGTCAACCCGCTTTTCCGACGAGAAGTAGACCATGAGGCGTCCGCCTGTGAAATTGTAGGTACAGCGGACTACCTTGATATTGAGGCCGTGTTCCTGCGCTTTCGTCCTGCATATGGCCAGTGCTTCCTGCTCTTTCTTTTCCCACCGATCCTTCTGGATCATATCCCAGGCAGACGCACGGCGGACGACATTTTTCATTTCACCGATTACATCGTCCGGCCGGATCTCGTGGGGCGGTAGGACAACCTGGCCGACTTCTTGCCCTTTGGCCGTATCGACGATGACGTGTTCGTTCTGTGTCAGGTCGGACAGACCATTGGGATCAAAGTGGTAAACCTTGGTAACAGGGGTAAATTGCACCCCAACAACCGTGGGCATAACTTTCCTCCTTCAGTGCCATGCCGGCCCGCATCCTGTTGAAGGAAGCGCGGCACAGCGTAATCTATGGATAAACAGAGCGAACTGCCGGCACGATGACCTGCATTCGCTCTGGTTGGCCACAAAGCGCATGATTGATGACGTCATGGTGGCGCCAAGCGGGCGCACACGGTCTGACGCGTTTGTTAAGGTGCTGTCCGGCCTGGCATGGGCATCTGCAAGAGCAACACATCCAGGGCAAGGCGAGTGTTGACTGTATGATGCAGATAGCCTTCGATGCGCTTGAGCGTCCGTAGATAGCGCTGTACGGCATGGACCGGCACTTGTCGGGCCAACCCTTCCAAGTCTTCCAGGCGATCGATATTGCTGCATGCGTCGGTACAGCCCGATTGGACGAGCAGAACGTCGCGCCACCAGGTTGCCCAGAGTTCGAGCAACGCGAACATCGTCCGGTTGTCCCGGTTGCGGGCCAGCTCTTCCGCGTAGGCCAACCGGGAAACCCGATCTTCCCTCACCAGGCGCATGAGGCTATCGAGAAGTTCGGTTCGTTGCGCGACACCCTCAGGCCGCTGCAGCTGCTCCACCGCCCAGCCCAATCGGCCCCCACTCAGGCGAGCCAATACTTGAGCCTCTGCGCCGGTCACATTCCAACCGGCACTTAGCGCTGTGGCAATGGTATGAGGATCGAGTGGTCGCAAATCGAGAATCTGGCACCGACTGACGATGGTCGGCAATAGACTGCTGCGATCAGTTGCCGTAAGACACAGAATGGTGTGGGCCGGCGGCTCTTCAAGCGTCTTTAGCAGCTTGTTGCTGAAGCTGTCATTCGCCCGGTGAAAGTCTTGGACGAGAAAGAACTTATGTGCGCTTTCCAGCGGACGTGTCGCCACATCCCGAATGATGTCACCGGCCTGTTCCGCCCGCAGAATGCCGTCGCTCCGATCGACGCGGCCATCTCTGTCCAGCGGTTGAATCAGCCGGAAGTCGGGATGATTGCCCTCTGCCATGAGGCGACAGGCCCGGCAGCGACCGCACGGCCTGGCATCCTGCCCCGTACAGAGGATCGCACCGGCTAGCGCTCGCGCCAGCGTACTCTTCCCAATCTGGCGCGGGCCCAGCAATAAGTAGGCATGACTGAGACGCGTCGTGCTCTGTGCGCTGGAGGGCAATGCTTGCTGCAGTAGGCGCACAGCCCATTCATGCCCGGCAACCGGCCAATTGTCCAACTGGGATACACTGGGTTCACTCAGCATTTGCGCGATTTTAACACACTCTCAATCGGCCCGCCAAATCATTTGCAAAATGGGGGGTCTTCGGTTCTGGCTGTGGGGGCGTTCCACGCCCTACTCGGAGCTTCATTCGGTGCACAACGTCCGGTCCGTTTACGCGGCCGCCTTATGCTATAATGCGGCATACGATTTGAGCGAACCGGATGAAACGAATCCACAGTGTGGCCTGTATGTCTCGTCTACTGTTTCTGCAACTGATATTCATGCTTATGGCACTTGGCGCCTGTCGCGCCGGCGGTGCGCCTGCTGTCGAACAGACGCCGACCGACTCGCCCACCGATCCGGCCTTGGTCGCAACCCAGACGACGGAGTCGGAGTCGGTAGAGGCTGTCCCGGTGTCGGGGGATCGGCAATTGGTCGTGTGGGCGCCTGATTTTTTCTTCCGAGCGCAGGAGAATTCAGCAGATCGCACCATTGATGCGGCCCTGACCCAGTTCGAGCAGAACCACCCCGGTGTGCGCATTGAGGTTCAGCCCAAGGCGTTGTCAGGCGAGGCCAGCGCCTTTGCCTACTTGCAGAGCGCGCAACAGGTTGCACCGGATATCCTGCCAGACGTGGTGCTGTTGCGCACGGATGAGCTGTGGCAGGCCGCGGAGCTGGGCCTCATCCCGCCTTTGACGGATGCCGAGCGTACGACCCTGACCCGCTTCTATCCGTTCGCCCAGCAGGCCGTCATCTATGGCGAGCAGGCCTGGGGCATTCCCTATGCCGCGGACCTGATTCATCTGGCCTATCATCCCGATCTGGTCCCATCCCCGCCGCCAACTTGGGCGGCGCTTCAAGAGTCGGGTTACAGCTATCTCTTTCCCGCCGGCAGCCGAGACGGATATGCGAACGAATCGGCATTGCTGCAATATTTGGGCGCAGGCGGTCAATTGACGGAAGACGGTTCCGTCACGAATCCCGATGCACTCGAGGCGGTTTTCGAGTTTTACCTGGCCGGGATTGAACAGGGGGTTATCCCCGAGGAAATTGAGCAGTATGCGAGTCTGGCTTCGGTCTGGACCGAATTTGCCGAGAAGCAGGCCGACATGGCCGACATCGCCACCACCTCCCTTTTGACGATAAATGAGACAACCACCAACGTCGGCTACCGATTCGTTCCGACGCTTAATGGGAGCAGGGTATCGCTGGCAGAGACGTGGGCATTTGCCGTGCTCGCCCAGGAAGGAGAGCAACGTCGCGTGGCGGTCGAATTGTTGGACGTCCTGTTGGAACCCACCATCCACGGTGAATGGAGTCAGTTGGCCCATCGGCTTCCGACCCAGGCGGCCGCGCTCGACCTCTGGCCGAGCAGCAATGCCTATTACGCATTTCTGCGCAATGAAGTGGCCCCGCTCGCAACGTCTCAGCCCAATGGTCGACTCTATCAAGAATTCTCCATCCGCTTTCAGGAGGCCCTGCGGGGCGTTTTGAACGGCAGCCTTTCACCGGCTGATGCCGTGCTGCAAGTGCGGGCCGGACCGTAGAAACAACCTTGCGGCTGCGCTGACCGTTGGTGAACAACGCACGATTTCCGTAAAAAGGAGGAGGCGTACGATGACACGTACGCCTCCTCCTTTTTTGCTCACTTCACGTATCGCACGGCGTGCGCCGCAAGGGCGCCCAACCTTACTTCACGTCGACGGCAGCGCCTTCGGCCTCGAGTTGCTTCTTGGCATCCTCGGCTGCTTCCTTGCTGACGGCCTGGAGGACCGGCGCAGGGGCGCTCTCAACCAGTTCCTTGGCTTCTTTGAGGCCCAGGTTGGTAAGGGCGCGGACTGCCTTAATCACATTGATCTTCTTGGCGCCCACGTCCTTCAGGACCACGTCAAACTCGGTCTGCTCCTCGACGGCCTCGGCCGCACCGGCGCCGGCGCCAGGCATGGCGGCAGCCATGGCCACAGGCGCGGCTGCGCTTACGCCCCAAGCTTCCTCGAGCATTTTCACCAACTCAGCAGCCTCAACCAGCGTGAGGCCGTCCAACTGTTCTTTGATTGCCTGTAAATCGGCCATTTGATGATCTCCCTATCAGAATTCAAACCTGCAAAGTTGTATACGATATTTTTACAGTAACCGGTTTGCCGCACGATGCATGCGCCGCGGATTCGCAGACATGAGAGGCGGACGAACCGAACGTCTACAGCAAGGTCGGGCCTAGGCCGCTTCCTGCTGCTTCTCGACATAGGCGTTGAGAACGCGTACCAGGCTCGAGCCGGGGGCATTGATGACGCCGGCAATATTGCGGGCCGGTCCGCTGATCGTGCCCAGGATCATGGCCAGGGTCTGTTCCTTGGTCGGCAGATCCGCCAACTTCTCGGCACGGTCGCCGTCAAGAACCGTACCATCCATGAAAGCGCCGCTGATGACGACGACTTTCTCTGCCTTGATCCAGTCCTTGAGCGCCGTCACCGTACGACCAATATCTTCGCCGGAAAAGACGACCGCATTGGGGCCTTCTAGCAGATCGTCAGGCGCTTCAAAGCCGTTGGCTTCCAGCGCACGGCGCAGCAGTGAATTCTTGACGACCGTATACGTCGCATCGGTTTCGCTGAGCTTGGCCCGCAGGGACTGAATTTTCGGCACGGAAATGCCGCGATAGTCGGTGAAGACCAAAGCAGGCGCCTGCTCGATCAGCACCTGATATTCGGCGATCAACTCTTCTTTCTTTGCGCGTGTAATAGCCAAGTTGCTTTTCCTCCCTTCTTTCAGATTTTCTCTGTTCCTCGTCTCCAAGGCACAAAAAAACGTCTTCGCCAGACATTGGGAAGACGTGAGGAATACGCAC
>CAYZLP010000144.1:0-9006 GCA_964478635.1 uncultured Caldilineaceae bacterium | reverse complement strand
GCGGTATCGGTACCGGGCTTGATGGGCAGCCAGTAGTCCGCTTTGGCGGCGACCTGGGAGAAACGCGGGTCGACGACGATGACCTTCATGCCCCGAGCCCGGGCGTTGGCGAAGTCTTGCATGACCGTGTTCCGGGCATCCTCCCCAATGTGGCTGCCGATGAGGGTCAGGCATTGGAGTCCTTCCCAATCCATGGGTTCGTGACCGCCTACGGTAGAGCCATAGGTCAATTGGGCCGCCTCTTCTCTAGGAGAGGTGCAGAGCCCTGCCGACGGCTTGGCTGCATTGGGGGTGCCCCACGCCTGGGCGAAATAATCGGTGAACCAGAAATCGCCTGCCGTATGGCCGAAGACCGCAATCGATTCAGGGCCATATTCCTCGGCGATGGCCATCAGCTTCTCGGCCGTGTGATCCAGCGCCTCATCCCAAGACACTTCCTGAAACTTCCCTTCACCCCGCTCTCCCGTGCGTAGCATGGGCGCCTGAAGGCGATCCGGGTCATACATGAATGAGACACTGCCCTGTCCCCGGGCGCAAAGCATGCCGCGGCTCTTGGGGTCTACCGGGTTGCCGTCCACCTTGAAGACGCGGCCGTTGACGCTGGAAACGACGATGCCGCAACTCCACGGGCACATGCTGCAGCAGCTGTAGGTCTTTTCGATCTCACCGCCGTAGAACCAGGATGGTCCCAGGCTATGGGGACCGGGCGCAGCAGCTTGGGCTCCATTGACGCCATGCATGGCGAGGGCCAGCCCACTGCCGCTAGCCGCTGCAGCCTGTAAGAATCTTCTTCGTGTAATCTGTAATTCCACTTTGGCCATTGGTGGCTCCTCACATCGTGTGTCCCCAACAGGGACATTCCGCTACGTTTGATTGACAAAGATCCGGTCCGTCTCTTCGACGACATCACCGGCCGTTATAGGCTCGCAGGCAAGCTCAACCCGCAGCTTGCGCTCTCGCTGCATGGCCCGGTACATGACGCACAGAATGCTGGACAGCCATTCCTGGTCCATATGCTCTTTCGGAATGCTGTTGCAGGCGCCGGCAGCCCAAACCTTCTCGCGATATTGGCGATAATGGAGGGGCAGGAGAACGACCGTCCGGATCTGGGGGTTGTGCTGAACCAGCGCGGCCACCAGCGCCGGCGTCTCTGCTTCGGCCATGACCCAGTCGAGGAAGACGACGTCATCCTGGCCCGTAGCCACTCGTTCTATCAACGCCTGGGGCGCGGTAATGCTCTCGGCGGCTACATCCAGGCAAATGAGATTGGTGGCTGACTTGAGCAGGGAATGGAGCAGTTCGAGGGAATGAGGATCTGTGGTTGCAAATAGTACCTTGATATTCATCCGCGCCTCCCGCAAAACTGCATAATGTGAAATGCTTCACAAGCAACGGCAACAGTGTAGCAAAATGCGCGAAAGTGCTGTATCGGGAAAAGTTTGACACTTTCGCAGGAAAAAGCCCCACACGCGGCCAAGCGAACGGGCGCATAGCTTTATCCACCGCAAATTTCCATGGGTAAACGTTCTTCTTACGCAACCGAATATTTCCTGTCAAAGTTGTTCGTTGGCCGTGGCTGTGGTAGCGTAATTCTTACTGTTGTGTTCCAAGGAACGCATCACGAATCGTTGGAAGAAAGGTCCACGATGACGACAGCTGTGACACGCTCGTCCGCCGCCAAGGTCGATCCCTTGATGGAATGGCGCGCCTGGAGCCGGCGCGTGCTGGTCTTTCTGTTAGGGACGACGGCGTTTGCCGTTGCGTACACCCAGTGGCCGCTCTACGCGGAAAATCAGAACACCAAATTTCTGCACGGCCTGGCGACTGCCGGATTCGGTGTGCTGGAAAACGACTGGCTGGCCAACACAATCGATCCGCTGCCCGCGTTTTCCGGCCTGGTAGCGGGCACTTATGCCTTTCTCCACCCGGCGTTTTTCTACGGCTACCATGCCCTTCTGCTCGGAATCTATCTCTTCAGCCTAATCGGGATCATGAACCGCACGGTGCGGCTCAACAAAACGACCGTGGGGCCCCTGATCTTTGGCGTGATCATGATCGCGCTCTTTGCCGGGCAACTGCCGCCCTTTTCCTGGCCGGTGATGGGAACGAGCCTCAGCTGGCTCTTGCAGGCGGGGGTGGCGAATCAATACTTGATCAATCCCGCTTTCCAACCGAGCACCTTCGGCGTGTTCTTGATCTGGTCCATCTACCTCTTTCTGATCGATCGCCCCTACGCCGCTGCGGCCGTGGCTGCCTTGGCCGGTGTGATGCACTCGACCTATCTGCCTAGCGCCGCGGTGCTGACCGCGACCTATATGGGCATTCTGCTCTGGTCGGCGCGGGCATGGGGCCGCAGCCTGCTGACCGGCCTGCTCGCCCTGGTGATCGTCGTGCCGGTCCTGATCTACAGCTATCTGCGCCTGGGCCCTACATCGCCGGAGCTCTGGCAGCAGGCCCAAAACATCATCGTCCATTTCCGGATACCGCACCATTCGCTGCCGGAAATCTGGCTAGATCGCACCGTCTATGTCAAAATTGCACTTGTGCTGGTCGCGCTCTTGATGGTTCGGGGTACGCGGCTTTTCGTGATCCTGGCGGTCGCCGCCTTTGCGGCCGTGACGCTCACCCTGCTGCAGATGGTCTGGCCCAACGATACGTTGGCTTTCACGGCGCCATGGCGAATTTCGGTCTTTTTGGTGCCGCTGAGCAGTGCGACGATCATCGGCGCGGCCGTCGCCTGGCTCTGCAACCGACTTGCCGGCCCTGCCGAGCGGTTCCGACTGCCCGTCATGCTGCTGGCACTGGCTGTGCTTGCCTTGCTCGTGACGCAAGGCTGGCATTCCATGGAAGGAAACCAGGCCGCCAACCGCGCCGATTACCGGAACGGTCTCTATCAGCACGTGATTGCCGATCGCGGGCCGGGTGACGTCTATCTCGTACCGACTGAAATGGCCGAATTCCGCCTGGCTACAGGCGCCCCGGTACTCGTCACCTTCAAGTCCCATCCGTATAAGGATGTGGAAGTAATCGAGTGGCGCAACAGGGTTGATGCAGCCAATGGCTTCTACGGCGAACCAACCTGCGGTCGCCTGTTGGATCTAATCAATACTTATGCGATCACCCACGTCGTTTTATTGCCGGACCAACTGCCGGACGGCTGTTGGGAGATTGAGCCGGTCTATGCCGACCCTGCGTTTCGGGTGGCCAAGGTAAAAGACGCCTATGAAGCATCTCAAGCGCTGGCTGCCGTTTTTGGGCGGCCTGACCCTCATCGCACTCTTGCTGCGCCAAATCGATCCCCGGGACGTGCTTTCCTTGCTCTGGGGGGTGAATCTGGGCTGGCTGCTGGTCGCCTGTGGCTGGTACGCGTTCACCAACATGCTGCGCGCCTATCGCTTTGGGGTCATGCTTGAGTTGGAAGGACGGCTGGCGCCGCTGGCCATTCTGCCTGAGATGTTTGCCCTCAGTTTTCTCAACAATGTGCTGCCCGGACGCACGGGCGAACTCTCCTTTCCCTATTTCATGTACAAGCGACACGGCATGGCGGTGGGCGAGAGCGCTTCGTCACTCGTCGCTGCGCGGATATTCGATTACGTTGCCGTCGCGGTTCTCTACGTCGCCTTCACGCTCCTCGAACTGGACAACCTGGATCCGAACGCAGCGCGCGTCGTGTCGGCCGTCGGGATATTGCTGGGCATCTCCATTCTGTTTCTGGCGGGCGCACCGTGGTTCACCAGCGTGGCCGTCGGATTGGCCGACCGCTTCTTCAGCGCCATTCACCAGGAAGAGAGCCGCCTCGCGCGCATGGTCGAGCAGGTGGGCGAGCAGGCAGCCATTACCTTTCGACGCATGCGCAATGTGCGCACCTACTCCTTGACCTTTGCCTGGTCCATTGCGATCTGGCTGGCGACCTTTGCCTGGTTTGCGTCGCTTATGCAGGCCATCGGTGTGGGGCGGCGTTATTCCCTGGTGGTTGTGGGCAGCACATTTGCCAGTTTGGCGAAAGCCATTCCCTTTGTTACGATCGGCGGGTTTGGCGCCCACGAAGCAGGCTGGACGGTCGGCTACAGCCTGACGGGTATGGACACCGCCACGGCGATCGCCAGCGGTTTCGCGGTGAACATTCTGACTTTGTTGATGTCGGTGGCCTTTGGCGCCCTGGCGCTGGTTTATCTGAACGGTGCTGTCGGCGCGTGGCAGGCGGTGCGCCAGCCGGAGCCGACCATGGGTGCAAACGTGGAGCCGGGCGCCGGGAGTGGAGAATGATGAGAAGTGCAGTGGGGAATGCGGCGCACTTGCTTCGATATCGCTCGGCAAGCCGCTGAGACCGCCGCTCAGAGTGCTATGACATCCAGATCGTGGCCGATTTTCCTTATCCTCGCCGCATTCGTTCTGCTGGCGAGCGTCTATAGCGTACTGAATCCGCTCTTCGAATCCCCGGATGAGGTGTGGCATTACGAGTATGTGCGCTGGCTCGTTGAAGGCAACGGACTCGCCCATCCTGACGACGTAGGCCATGCGCCTTGGCACCAGGAAGGCAGCCAACCGCCCCTCTATTACCTGGCGGCCGCGCTGTTAACCAAGCCGATTCCCACCGAAAACGCCGCACGCGTGATTCGCTACAATCCCCACGCCGCCATCGGCCAGGCCGAGGCATTCGGCAACCGCAACGTCATGGCCCACGGTGGAGCCGAAGCCTGGCCCTGGCAAGGCGTGGCCCTGGCCGCGCACGTGGCCCGCTTCTTCTCCATCTTCCTGGGGGCGCTGACCGTCTACTTCACCTATCGAATCGGCCTGACCGTCTTTCCAGAGCGCCCTGCCATCGGTACGGGTGCGGCCATGCTGGTGGCATTCAATCCCCAGTTTCTCTTTCTGTCCGCGGCGGTGAACAATGACAACCTGGTGACCATGACCGGTACGGCCGGAGTCTTGCTGGCGGTGACCGCCCTGGCCCAGCGGAACGCGGCCGGAGGTCAGGCCGCACCGGGATGGGGGTTGCTGACGCTGATGGGATTGGTGGCCGGCGTGGCCATGCTGAGCAAGCTGAGCGGGCTCTTTGTGCCGGTACTCATCGGACTGGCCCTCAGCGTGATCGCCTGGCGGCGCAAGTCATGGCAGGAATGGCTTCGCTATGGCGTCGTGACCGGTGCGATCGCGCTCCTGATCGCGGGCTGGTGGTATCTGCGCAACCAACTGCTGTTTGGTGATCCGCTGGCCCTTTCTGCCATGTTTGACATCTTGCCCCGGCGGGCCAGTCCGCCCACGGTGGACGAACTCATCGCCCGGGCCCAAGGCATTTGGCGCTCTTATTGGGCAGTATTTGGCTGGTTTAACGTCGTCGTGGAGGAGTGGGTCTACGCGCTTTACACCGGGCTGACGCTGGCGGGGCTGGCCGGCCTGCTCGCTGGAATACCGCTTCAGCGCCGCTACCGGCAGCGCGCCGGCAGCGCGACTCCGGTCGTGGATTTCTGGCAAGTTGCCATCCTCCTCTTCTGGAGCTTCAGCATTGGTCTGCTTCTGTGGCGCTGGGCCCAGATGCGCTACCCCCAGGGGCGTTTGCTCTTCCCGGCCATCTCATCGACAGCCGTGTTGCTGGCCTGGGGGCTGACGAACTGGCTTCCTCTGCGCCGGCAGTGGTGGGCGCCGGCCGGATTGGCAGCGGTGCTCCTGCCCATCGCGCTCCTGATTCCCTGGCGCACAATCGCGCCGGTCTACGCACCGCCCAAGCCGGTCACACAAGAGACCGTACCCAACGCGACGGAGGCCGTCTTCGGCGATCGGCTCAGGCTCGCAGGCTTTGCGCTGGAGGCGGAGGAAATTCGCCCAAATGAGGCGCTGCCCCTCACGCTTTATTGGGAAACCATGGGCCCATTGGATCGCGACTACAGCGTTTTTGTGCACCTGACCGACGAGAACCAGATCCTCCAGGCGCAGCGGGACTCTTACCCGGGCAAGGGCAACGCTCCGACCAGCGACTGGCCGGTCGGGGTCATCATCCCCGACGCGCATGCGGTCACCGTGCCGGCAACGGCCCCTGCGCCGGCCCGCCTCAAAGTCGACGTGGGCGTCTATGACTACGCCACCGGCGAGCGACTGCTGGTCGGCGGCTACGATCACTGGACCATCGGCTACATTACGCTCGTGCCGGCCGTGGAAGGGGATCTGCCCCACGCTACCTTCGTCAACTTCGAGGATCAAATTGCCCTGGTCGGCTTCGACTTCGACCGCCGGGTGATGGCACCCGGTGAGACCCTTAACTTGACGCTCTGGTGGGAGGCGCTGGACGTCCCCGCCAAGGACTACAAAATCTTCACGCACCTGGTTCTGCCGCCTGAAGCGGTCTGGGCCCAGGAGGATGATCGTCCCCAGAATGGCGCGCGGCGTACCAACACGTGGCAGCCCGGCGATCGCATCGAAGATCAGTATGCTTTGACCCTCCCGCCTGAAGCCCCGCCCGGTGTCTACTTCGTCGAGATTGGCATCTACGATTCCCAGACTGGCAGCAGACTCGATGTCGAGTTCAGCGACAAGGGCATTGTTCTGGGTCAGGTACGCGTGCAAGAGACCTCCACCGGCCAGTAATGCCGTTGCGTTCTGGCGTGCTGTTGATTTGGCGACAGAGAGCGCTGCGGCCTGGGGCCCATTGCAACGGCTCTACGGGGAATTACGGTTTGGCTGGTTGTGGCAAATTGACGGGCGGCGCTTGCTTCGGTAGACTTTGTTCGACAATTGGTATGTAGTTGCGCAGCTGCGTCAGTAACCGGCCGATCGATTCGGGTCGACCCTTGCTGACAGCCCCGAACGCTGCTTCACGTTGAGAAAAAGGAAAACGAGCGGATGTCTGTATCTGAATTCGAGGCCAAAATTGAAGCTTGCCCGCCCGGTCTCCAGAGCATGATCGAGGAGTTTCGCCTGGCCGATCCCCGTGAACGGCTGGAGTATCTGGTCGAATTCGCAATGGAACTGCCCGACCTCCCGCCGCATCTTGAAAGCAAGCTTGACGAGATGGAACAGGTTCACGAGTGCCAGTCGCCTGTCTTTCTCCACACGGAAATCAATGATGGGCGCGTCCAATTCTTCTTTGGCATCCCCCGGGAGGCGCCGACTGTACGCGGCTATGCCGGCGCGCTCCTGGAGGGCTTGGAGGACGCAACGCCTGAAGATATCCTGGCGACTCCTGAAGATGTCTACATGCTCATGGGGCTCCATGAAGCCATTACGCCCCAACGGCTACGGGGCTTGCATGCCCTGGTTGTCTACATGAAGCGACAGGTACGCACCTTGCAGGAGGCGTGACGAAAGATCGGCTTTGCAGAGAGGCCCGCGCCTCCCGTATAATTGCAGGATATTTTATATCCAACCACGCAGTTCTGCGCGCGCCAACCGGAATGGGTAAACCATATGGCCTCTCTTTTCACACTCGACAATTTGACGGCGTTGGGCATTCTTTTGGTGCTCGAGATTGTCCTCGGCATCGACAACATTATCTTTATTGCCATTCTCTCCTCCAAGCTTCCGCCCGAACAACAGGCCCGGGCCAGGACCATCGGCATCACGCTCGCCGTTGTCACCCGCTTACTCCTGCTCTTGAGCGTGACATGGATTATGCGACTGACGGAACCGCTTTTTACCATTGCAGGCCATGCCTTTTCCGGCCGGGATCTGATCTTGTTGGGGGGCGGTCTCTTTCTGATTGCCAAGAGTACCCACGAGATTCACGAAAAAGTGGAGGCCCAGGAGCACGAACGCCATGCCGTACAGCGGGCGACCATGGCGGCCGTCATCGCCCAGATCGTGCTCGTCGACATCGTCTTTTCCCTCGACTCAGTCATCACGGCCGTGGGGATCTCGGGCGAACTCATTGTCATGGTCCCGGCCGTCATTGTCGCTGCGATCGTGATGCTGGTTTTTGCAGGCCCGGTTGCGGATTTCGTCGAGCGCCATCCGTCCATGAAGATTCTGGCGCTCTCCTTCCTGATCTTGATCGGATCGTTGTTGGTCATCGAAGGCTGGAATCCAGAGATTGTCCACACGTATCACCTCAAGAACTACGCCTACTTCGCCATGGCTTTCTCGTTCCTGGTTGAATTGATCAACATGCGACTGCGGAAGCCGGCGCCGATCAAATTGCACAACGAGCCGCAGTTGCCCAAGGAAGCGGCTGCGGGCGATTAGTACGCAAGAACGTTGCGCGGCACCGGCCGGTGCTGCGCCTGCGGAAGCATGCAAGTCTGGGCGTACTGCGTCGTATCATACAAAAAATGCGGCATCCGCCGGAAAGTGCGGATGCCGCATTTTGCTTCTGAAGTTCATCTGCCGCGGGGACGCGGGCAAGGGTATTGTCGATTCGGGCTATCAACCGGATGTTCCGGATAACAGGGCTACGCCGCGCCGCAAGGATGACCGACAGGACCTGCGATTCCAGCCTGCCGCTTGTTTAGCCCTTATGCAGACAGCTCAAGCCGTTTCCTTGAGCTGTTCAACATACTCTTTGCGGAACTTGGCTACCTTAGGTGCGATAATTACCCGGCAATAGCCCTGATAGGGGTTGTTGTAGAAATAGTCCTGGTGATACGCCTCGGCTGGGTAGAAGCGGTCAAAGGCCGTGACTTCCGTCACGATAGGCCGGCCCCAGAGTCCCGCGGCTTCGATTTCCCGGATGACCGCTTCGGCCATCTTCCGCTGTTCTTCACTGTGATAGAAGATGACCGAGCGATACTGGGTTCCCACATCATTGCCCTGGCGGTTGAGCGTTGTCGGGTCGTGATAGGTGAAGAAGATCGTCAGCAATTCCTGAAAGGAAATGACGCCGGGATCGAACCTCACCTGTACGACTTCGGCATGACCGGTTCGCCCCGTGCAGATTGCCTCGTAACTCGGATTTTCCACATGACCGCCTGAGTATCCCGATACCGCGCTTTCCACCCCACGCAATTCGTTGAAAATCGGCTCAAGACACCAGAAGCACCCGCCGCCCAGGGTGGCAACTTCCAGTGACGCACCGTT
>CAYZLP010000143.1:0-9023 GCA_964478635.1 uncultured Caldilineaceae bacterium | reverse complement strand
CCCCTGGAGACGATCCGGCTTACCGAGCGCGTCCTGGCCATGGATCCCATCTGGGAAGACGCCTACCGGATTCAGATGCGGGCCTACGCGGCTACGGGCAACCGGCCCATGGCCCTGCGCACTTACCGGCGCTGTATGGAAACGCTGGGGCAGGAACTCGCAATCGAGCCCCTGCCCCAGACAAGCGAGCTGTACCAGGAAATCCTGGCGGGGCGTGGCTGATGGCGCGCGCGGAGGTAGAAGCGCGCCCGGATCGATTCGTGCCCGCCGGGTGTAACCCATCTGCAACCGTTGAACGCGACACTCACAGCGGTTCGTCGGTCTATCGAGGTGACAAAGTGACAGAGACCCAAGCACAAGCAACGGAAAACGGCGCCTCCCAACAAGAGCACAATCAGGGCGAGAACAGGCCGCACAACATCGCGTCCTTCGTTTTGCGCTTCACCCAGGATCTCTGGGAAGACGCCGAGCATGAGCCCCACGTACGCTGGCGCGGGCACATCCGCCATGTGCAGGGCGAAGAAGAGAGTCGCTTCACCGATTTTGCCCAGGCAGTCGCCTTTATCCAGCAAAACCTGACCCAACTGACCGTCGACACCCTTTCCGGAGAACGCAATATGAGCCAGGAAACCGTCATGCGTGAGACCTTCAAGCTGTGGGAACAGTTTGCCTCCAGCTACTCGGACATCATGGCCAGCGCCATGGAGCAGACGCTCAAGCAGTCGGAGATGATCGGGCAGCAGATCGAGGCCGCCCGCGCGCAGACGCAGAAATTGTGGGGCTACGGCGCCCCTTCCGGACCAAACCAGGAAGTGCTTGACGCATTGAAGGCGTTGCAGCAGCAATTGGAAACGCTGAACGCCAGAGTGGAAAAAATCGAAGCCGAAATCCAAGCAGGAAAAGGACAATAATCCGCATGCGTTTGAAGGATAAGGTCGCAATCATCACCGGTGGCGGACGCGGCATCGGACGCGCGACCGCCCTGCGCTTTGCCGAAGAGGGCGCCAATGTCGTCATCGCCGACATCGAGCTGGATGTAGCTCAGCTTGTCGCCGATGAGATCAACGCGCTCTACATGCCCCAGAACGGCCAGGTCGGCAAAACAAACGGGCAGGTTGCCGCCGGCGGCAGCGAGAATGGCCACACCGTGGTTGCCCCCGTCAAGCGGGCTGTGGCCGTCAAGGTCAACGTGACCGATCTGGAATCGGTCGAAGAAATGGTGCGCGAGACCGTCGACATCTATGGCCGGGTCGACATCATGGTCAACAACGCCGGCATCGTCCGCGATGCCCAGTTGGTCAAGATGAGTGAGGCCCAGTTCGATCAGGTCATCGACGTCAACCTCAAGGGCGTCTTCAACTGCAGCAAAGCCGTGGCCCCCGTCATGGTCGAGCAGGGCAGCGGCGTCATCTTGAGCACCGCCTCCATCGTTGCGGCTTACGGCAACTTCGGCCAGACCAACTACGTTGCCGCCAAAGCGGCCGTCGTGGGCATGACCAAGGTCTGGGCCCGGGAGTTGGGCCGCAAGGGCGTGCGCGTCAATGCCGTGGCGCCGGGCTTCATCCGCACGCGCATGACCGACGGCATTCCCGACAAGGTCATGGATACGCTACGCGCGCGCATTCCGCTGGGCGATCGGGGCGAGCCGGAAGACATCGCCAACGCCTATCTTTTCCTGGCCTCGGACGAAGCCAGCTACATCAACGGCCACGTATTGGCTGTCGACGGCGGCGCCACCATCTAGCCGCCTTCAAGTACGCATTACTCGTTTCGCACTATACAGAATAATCACTGATTGGAACCTTAGGAGGCAAACCGTCATGGATTGGGCAAAGCAATCTGAAGAAATGTTGAAGAATTGGAGTGAAACCCAGCAAGCCATGTGGAAGAACTGGACGGACATGTTCCCCGGCGCCGGTGCTGCGCCCCAAGCGACCGAGCTCTGGGCCAAGACCGTCGAGACGTGGGAGCAGGCGCTCCATAGCTCCATGGACGCCCAGGCCGAATGGATGCGCATGTGGGTGGAGAGCCTGGAAAGCCAGGATCAGCTGCCCGACGAGATGGTCAAGTGGGCCGAGCAGGTTCAGGAGATGAGCCGCCAGTGGGGCGCGTCCCAGACTCAGCTGTGGGACGGCTGGTTCGCCATGCTGAAAAACATGCAGCCGGCCAACGTCACGGAATCCTGGCTGGAAGACGGCCAGAAAGCGTTCCAGGCCTGGCAGGACTCGGCCAAGAAGGTGATGGACGCCAACATGAAATTGGCCGAAAACTGGGCTGCCTTTGGCACGACCGCCAACGGCAAGTAACGCGAGCAAATCATGGCAAGCAACGGACCGAACTTGAACGGCAGCGGCTCAAACGCACCGGAAGCCCACGCCCCCAGCGGCGATGCGACCCGGGCCTGGGCCGACATGCAACAACAAATGTGGGATAGTTGGATGAGCTTGATGAAAGCTGCGCCGACGCTCGATCCCGCCGTAGCAGAGCAGTGGCAAGCCCTGGCCGAACAGAGCATGGCCGCCTGGATGTCCGGCGCAGAGCCTTTGGCCCAGGCGACGGCCGCGCAGGTGCTTGCCGGTCAAAAGGCGATGTTCAACCTCTTCGACCAGTTCGCCCAGGGTTGGCAGCAGATGGGCGATGCCGGCGCATGGCAGGCCGCCTATGCGGACTGGGTTGCCCAGTTGCAGCGGCAGATGACGGCCGACCCGGGCAATCTGTTTAACATGGCGTCGACGGGAATGACGAACATGATGGGCGCGTGGCCCAACATGCCCCAGAATCCCTATGCCGCCTTTGGCATGACGCCCGAAACGAATCCGTATTTGCGGGCCTGGCAGGATGCCATGGGCCAATTTATGCCCGGCACAGATGGCGCCGGCAACTTTGGCGCCATGCTCATGGGCGGCGATCTGGTCAACCGAACCTTCAACGCCTATCAGCAGACCGTCGGACAGTTCCTGGACAGCCCGCCCCTGGGCTATTTCCGGGAATATGACGAGCGCATCCGTCAACTTGCCAAGGCGTATGGGGATTATCAGCAGGTCAGCAACGAATACCACATGCTGGTCGCCGAAGCTTGGCTGATCGCCATGACCAAGTTCCAGGAAGCCCTGGACGAGCGCAGCCGGACCGGCGATCCGATCACGTCGCTGCAGGAACTGGCCGACGCCTGGTTTGCCATTGCCGACCCGGCCTTCTCCGAGATCTTTGTGGAAGAACGCTTCATCCGGGGGCAGGGCAAACTTCTGAGCGCGACCATGGAACTGCGTCTCAAGCAGCGCGAGATAGTTGAGGTGATTTCCCGCTCGCTGGACATTCCGACCCGCACCGAGGTCGATCAGGTGCACAAGACGATCTACAACCAGCGGAAGGAACTCAAGGCGCTCAAGAAGCTGCTGACCGAGGCCCAGACCGAGATTGCGGCATTGCGGGCCGGTGTGGACGAAGTAGCGACCGCCGCGGCCGGTGCGCCGGCCAAGGCGACCGCCGGCAAGAGCAGCACCCGGAAATCGACGGAAAAGAAAGCCACTGAGAAGAAAGCCACGGTGAAAACGAGCACGTCTTCCAAGTCACGCAAGAGCGCCAAGAAGGATGAATCCTGATGAACGTTCTCCCCATCCAGATCAACCCGGAGACGGTCGCCCGCGAGCTGGCCGAGAACAACGACCGCATGTTGGAATTGATGCAGACGCTCGGCGAGATTCGCGACGAGGACATTCAATATGGCGTCAGCGAGAAGCACGCGGTCTATCAAGAAGACAAGCTGGTGCTCTATCACTTCGAGCCCCGGGTCAAGAAGCCCTTCAAGATTCCGGTGCTCATTTCCTATGCCCTGGTCAACCGGCCCTACATGACGGATCTCCAGGACAACCGTTCCCTGGTCAAGAACCTGCTCGATTTGGGCCTCGACATCTACCTGATCGACTGGGGCTATCCGGGTCGCGAAGATCGCTGGCTGACCCTGGATGATTACATCAACGACTACATCGACAACTGCGTCGACGTAGTGCGCGCGCGGCACGGTGTGGACAAGATCAATCTCCTCGGCATCTGCCAGGGGGGCACCTTCAGTCTCTGCTATGCAGCGACCCATCCTGAGAAGATCAAGAACCTGATCGCCATGGTGACGCCGGTCGATTTCGGGGTGGAAGAGGGTCTGCTCAACATGTGGACCGGCTGCCGCTTCGGGTCCGAGAGTGTGGACGCCGATCTCATGGTAGACGCGCTGGGCAACGTCCCCGGCGATTTCATGAACTTCGGCTACTTGATGCTCAAGCCTTTCCAGCTCAACGTGCAGAAGTACATGGGCCTAATGAAAGTCGCCGGCGATCGGCGCCGCGTCCAAGATTTCCTGCGCATGGAGAAGTGGATCTTCGACAGTCCGGATCAGGCCGGTGAGGCGTGGAAGCAGTTCGTCAAGGACTTCTACCAAGGAAACAAGCTGATTAAGGGCGAGATTCAGATCGGCGAGTATACGGTGGATCTCAGCAAGATCGATATGCCGGTGCTCAATGTCTATGCCGAGCAGGATCACCTGGTGCCGCCCGCTTCCTCCCAGGCTCTGGCCGACTACATCAGCAGCAAGGATTACACCGAAGGCGCCTTCCCCGTGGGCCACATCGGTATGTATGTCAGCGGCAAGGTGCAGCACGATTTGCCGCCTTTGATTGCAGACTGGTTGAAAGAACGGGCGTAGCCGCCCGGCTAACAGCTGGTTGCCCGGCGTCATTCAATATGAGTGGCGCCGGTTTTTTTTACCCGGTCGGTCTTGCGTCACCCGGCACGAGCATGCTGCCGGTGAGGTGATGCCGACGGCCGACGCGGAGACGAAGCGTCCCAACAGTTTTTTTATTGATAGCATGGCGCATAGATTTGCGCTATAATGCCGGTCGATTAGCCCTGCGGATTATCGAGCGGTCGATTCCGGGCGGCATCTTCCCTGAGTCGCCCATAGACACGCGAGCCGTCTTCTCCCCAGATTGGACGGCGAAATCCTGACATCGGGCAGTGGATTTCAGCCAAAACAAGGAGGAACCATCATGTTCGGATTGGAAGACAAGGTCGTGCTTGTCACCGGCGGCAACCGGGGCATCGGCGCCGCATGCGTCGATATGCTCCAGCGCCACGGCGCCACCGTCGCCTACACCTATCGCAGCCACCCCAATGACGCCAGCACCGCCGTCGGCTTGAAGGCCGATGTGACCGATCTCTCCAGCATGGAAGCAACCGTCGCCGAGGTGGAGGAAAAACTCGGCCCGGTATGGGGCGTGGTCGCCAATGCCGGCATCACCAACGATTCGCTCTTTTCACGCATGTCGGAAGAGAAGTGGTATGAGGTGATCGACACCAATCTCAACGGCGTCTTCAACACCCTCAAACCCATCATTCCGGGCATGTACGAGCGGGGCGCCGGCTCCATCGTACTCATGAGTTCGGTGGTGGGCGAACAGGGCAACATCGGCCAGACCAACTACGCCGCGACCAAGGCCGGTCTGATCGGGATGGCCAAGACCCTGGGGCTGGAAGGCGCGCGCTATGGGGTCCGGGCCAACGTGGTCTGTCCCGGCTTTACTGAGACGGACATGGTCAAGGCCATTCCCGACGAGGTCAAAGAGAAGATCTACAAGACCATCCCCCTGCGACGCTTTGCAAGCGAAGAAGAAATCGCCTGGGGCGTCCTCTTCTTGCTGTCGCCCGTCACCGGCGGCTACATCACCGGTTCGACGCTCAGCATCAACGGCGGCCGCCATACATAAAATTAAAATAATTAATCGAGAATAGATAATAATGAATGGTTAATGGCGCGTTGCCGACCATTAACCGTTTTCGATTAATTGTTTTCCATTAATCATTGAATCGAGCCTTTTGTGTCTAGCAATCCGCCGCCTCTCAACCCCAAAGTCATGGAAGCCTGGTTTACCCTCTGGGCCGAGGCCATGCGCGGCGCGCAGCAGGCCCAGGATGCCTGGGATGCCTGGGCCAAGCTCACGGGCGCGCCCGAAGACCTGCAGCGCTGGATGCGTGACTACATGCCCAAAGCGGCCGAAGCCATGACGTCGCCGGAGCAGTTCGAGGCCTGGGTGGCGGAATGGCAGCGCATGGCCGGGGTCGTGCCCCGCAGCCAGTATCTGGAAGCCCTGGCCAAGAATGCCGAGTTGGAGCGCAAGCTCAAGGCGGCCGAGGCAACTATCGAATCCCTGCGCGCGCTCCTGGCCGCGCAGGGTTCCGGCGCAGAGGGCGCCAAACAGGTCGCCGATGCCTGGAACAAGCTGATGGACGAGACCCTCCGTACCCAAAGCGAATGGCTCCGGGCCTGGACGGGCCAGACCGATACCGGTGCCCACGAGGACGAACCGGCGGCTGAGAGCGACGAACGAGAATCTGACCAGTAGACGGTCTTCGCGCTGAATTCGCAGCAGAAGTTGGCGAGAGAACCGCGGGGTCGGTATTTATGCAGCCTGGCGAAAATGGAACGCGGATTGAGCGGATCGGGCGGATGCCCGCGGATCAATCTGGATGAAAATCTGCGTAGATTCGGCAAATCGTTCGACTGAGCTAAAGACGAAGTCCGCCAAATCCGCGTTCTATGG
Source organism: uncultured Caldilineaceae bacterium (assembly GCA_964478635.1). Lineage (GTDB taxonomy): Bacteria > Chloroflexota > Anaerolineae > Caldilineales > Caldilineaceae > JAGRCP01. The sequence goes on along the minus strand of CAYZLP010000143.1, from coordinate 2,433 downwards.
GATCGGTGGCCGAATAGTCACCCAGGTCATATCGAGAGGAGAACCTCCATGTCTGAAGTCTACATCGTCTCTGCCGCGCGGACGCCCATCGGCAAGTTCGGCGGCAGCCTCATGAATCATTCACCTGCGGACCTGGGCGCCATTGCCATGCGCGGTGCGCTGGAGCGGGCAGGAATCAGCGGCGCGGATCTGGATCTCTACATCTTCGGCAATATCCTTCGGGCCGGTCATGGCCAGCTCATCCCGCGCCAGGCCGCGATCAAGGCCGGCATCCCCGCCAGCGTTGACGGCTACGCAGTGGACATGGTCTGCTCCTCGGGCATGATGACGGTCATGAATGCGGCCATGGCCATCAAAGCGGGCGAGGCCGATCTCGTCCTCACCGGCGGGACGGAGTCCATGTCCCAGGCGGCCTTCGCCCTGCCCCACGGCGCGCGCTGGGGATACAAGATGGCCCTGGGCGGCTCGGTGCCCATGTTTGACACCATGACCTACGACGGGCTCACCGATCCCATCGAGGAAGAGGGCATGGGCGTCGAGACCGAGCGTCTATCGGGCGAATATGAAATCACGCGGGACGAGCTGGACCATGTGGCCTGGGAATCGCACAAGCGGGCAGCCGCGGCAACCGCGGAAGGACGCTTCGCCGCCGAGATCGTTCCCGTGGAGATCAAGACGCGCAAGGAGACGATCACGTTTGCCGCCGACGAGGGCATTCGCCCCGACACGACCCTGGAAACCCTGGGCCGATTGCGACCGGCCTTCTCCAAGGAGGGGGTGCTGACGGCGGGCAACTCCAGCCAGATCAGCGACGGAGCGGCGGCCCTTGTCCTGGCCAGCGCAGCCGCGGTGGAAAAGCACGGCCTCACGCCGATTGGCCGCTACGTGGGCGGATCCTGGGCCGCGGGCGACAGCTGGCGCTTTGTGGAGGCGCCGGTGCCGGCCGTGCGCAAGCTGACGGAAAAGCTGGGCATTGGGGTTGAGGATTTTGACTTGGTGGAGAACAACGAGGCCTTTGCCACCAACAGCGTGCTCTTCAACAAGGTGCTGGGCATTCCCTACGAGAAACTCAACATCTGGGGCGGCGCCATCGCGTTGGGCCATCCCATCGGCTGCAGCGGCGCCCGCATCATCGTGACCCTGCTCAGCGCGCTGGCTGCCACCGACGGCAAGCTCGGCCTGGCCTCCCTCTGCCACGGCACGGGCGGCGGCACGGCCGTCGCAGTGGCGCGCGGCTGACAAGAAACGCAGTTTTTTCTTGAGTCGGTAGAACGATCCGAACAAGGTCTTTTCTGTGCCGGTATTGGCGAAGATCGTAGGTGGGATAAAGCGTTCAAGAAGATTCTCGCATTCAAGCCAGCGCAAGATCCGTATGGACGAAGTCTTCGCCCACGCAGAGCAGTGGCATGCCAGCCAATTTGGCTACGGCATAAGCGAGACAGTCCCCCATGTTTAATGCGGCTGGATGCCTGCTCTTGCCATATTTGCGCCATGCTCCCACTGCAGATCCATAATGTGCATCGGAAAAGGAGACGACGATAACCCCTGCTTCTTCCAGAAAACGCGCCAACAGCCCGCGGGCATCCTGTTCCAGTCTTGCCGATAGGACAATCGCACACTCAACCAGGGTCGGCGCGCCGATTCCGATCTCGCTTGCATTGGCGAGCTTCTCTACCAAGCGCTCATAGCCCGGTTCCTGAAAAACGATGGCCACGATGGCCGAGGAATCCAGAATCATACGCCGGAATCCCCATAACCGAGGATGGCTTCTTCTTCGTCTTTGGTTAGCTGCGTTCCCAGCAACTCCGCAGGCACGAGCGGCCACACTTCATCTTCCAGAAAAGCCGCCAAACGTTTCCTTCGATCGACACTTACGACTTTCATGGCCAAATTTTGGCTACGTTCTTCGAGGGCCTTACGCACTGCTTCGGTCTTTGTTTCACCCGTCAGCTGCACGACCTCATCCAGCAGCTTGGCTACTTGAGCGTTCTTGATGTTAAGTGTCATAAGTTCTTCCTCCATATGGAGAATACCATTTTCTGTATTTCTATACAAAGTAAAGAAATCTTTACCGTGTTTTCCAGCGCTCTGCCATCAGCTAATTGTCACATTATTTGAACTTCGTACATTCCTCCAGAGCGGAAACCGGCGGGAATGTACGAAGTTCAAGTGACGTCTCTATAAGGGCGGGCCCTGGATTCTCTGCAGCTTATTGCCGCTGTTCAACGGCAAGTTGACCTTGATCGGAGCCGAATCCGCATATCACGTTGCGAACTCTGGTATAGGCATCTCATCCCACGTGCGGCCGTCGAGCAGGCGGCCGGTCTCTTTCTTGCGCACGCCGCCCCACTGTTTGAAGAAGAAAGGCACGCGCTGGCGCCGGCACTGCCGGCGAATGCTCTGCACCCACGCCTCTTGCATGGGCCTAGCCTT
>CAYZLP010000142.1:6450-9077 GCA_964478635.1 uncultured Caldilineaceae bacterium | reverse complement strand
CCCCTGGTCGCGCTGACCAACGAGCATGCAGCCAGCGACGGCGACGTCTTCTGCCATAGCTTCAAGCTCATGCAATTGGGCCCCTTGATCGGCAAGCGGACGTGGGGCGGCGTCATCGGCATCTTTCCCCGCCATCCGCTGGTGGACGGTACGGTGACGACCCAACCGGAGTTCAGCATCTGGTTTACGGACGTGGGCTGGCACGTGGAGAACTACGGCACCGATCCCGATATCGAGGTGGAGATCAGTCCCCAGGACTATGTAAACGGTCGCGATCCGCAGCTGGAACGGGCCATTGAGGAAAGCCTGCGCCTGTTGGCGGAAACGCCGATTCTCAAACCGGATCTGCTGGCGCGACCCAATCGATCTCTGCCGACCCTACCACCGCGCTAGGTCAACACGCAAAATCTCGTGGCGATTCACAAACTGCACGGTTGGAACCGGAGGCGAACTCCGTTGCGTTTTTACCACTTGGTGGTTTACTTGCAAATCAAACCGAAGGTAAAATACATGGATACGATCATGGATACGATCATGGAAATGATAGAGAGGCGACCTATGCGCAATCGAACTGGATTTCTCGCCGCCACCTTCTTGGTGGTGCTGCTTTCGCTGACAGCCTGTGCAGCGCCCATTCAACCCGTTGAGACGGCGCCCGCGCCAGCGCCCGCAGCCACCGAGGTTGCCGAAGAGACGGCCCAAGAGAGTGCCGGCAAAGCAGCGGAAGCGATGATCGTCACGGCCTTTGAAGATCTACAGCAGGATGTTGTCGAAGCGACTGCCGCCAGCGAAAACGCACTGGACATCTGGGTGGATGAAACGCGGGCCCCGCTCCTGGCGCAACTCGGCGCAGAGTACGAAGCCGCGACCGGCGAGCCGATCAACGTGACGCCCATCGCCTTCAGCCAAATCCTCGCCGCGGTGGAAGATGTAGCCGCGACCGGTGCAGGGCCGGACATTATCGTCGGTTCCGCCGGTTGGACCAATGAACTGGTCGCGCGTGATCTCCTGCTGCCTATCGATCTGGGCGAAGAACGGGCGAACTTTCTCGATTCAGCCCTGGATGCGTTTGCGGTAGACGGCGAGCTCTACGGCCTGCCGTATGCCACGGAAAATGTGGCCCTGGTGTATAACCCTGAACTCGTGTCCGACCCTCCCGCCACCTGGAGCGAAGTGGCCGAAATTGCGGCGCAACTGGAAGCCGAGGGCGTGGTGAAGCAAGGGTTCGTGCGCCAAACCGGCGATCCCTACCATTTCTACCCGATCCTCTCGGCATTCGGCGGTTATCTCTTCGGGGAAGGCGCCGATGGTCTAAATGTCAATGATATCGGCATTGACGGCGACGGCGCCCAGGCGGCCTTTGCTTGGCTGGCCGACATGGTGGCCAGCGGTCATCTCAAGGCCGACGCCCTTGTCGATTACGACATTATGCACGGGATGTTCGAGTCGGGCGATGCCGCAATGATGGTCACAGGCCCGTGGGCCTTGCCCCGGTTACGGGCGTCGGGTATTCCCTTTGTCGTGACCGAACTGCCGGGCGAAGTCCAGCCGGCCACGCCCTACGTAGGCGTCCAGGGCTTTATGCTCAGCGCGCTGGGCGAGAACAGCGAGTTGGCCCGCCAGTTCCTGACGAACTTCGTCGCGACCGAGGAGGTCATGCAGGAAATTTACAAAGGCGATCCGCGGCCGTCCGCCTATCTCCCCGTACGTGCAGTCATCGAAGACCCGGACCTGTACGGCTTTGCGCTTGCCGGCGAAAATGGCCTGCCTGAACCGCGCCTGGCTGCTATGTCCCTAATCTGGGACGATCTCGACCAGGCCCTGCAGGAGGTAAGCCGCCAGGAGTTGACGCCGGCCGAGGCTTTGACCCAGGCGGCCGAACGAATCCGGGAAGACATCGGGCAATAGGGTCGTCTTCCTCGTACGGTAATTGACTGAATCCAAGAATCTACGCAGCCTGAGCCTGTCGAAGGGGCCCCTTCGACAGGCTCAGGCTGCGTTTTAAAGCGTGCGCAGGCTTGACAAGATTCCGTTCCCTATCTTATACTTGCGCAAACGGTTGCACTTCCGCTGTACATACATTCAAATCACGCTCCTACACCTATTTTAGTCGATGACCACGATCCGTGATGTGGCGCAAGAAGCCGGCGTACATCCCAGCACCGTGAGCCGCGTCTTCTCCGGGAAAGCCAAGATCAGCGCGGCAACCCGGGAACGCGTCTTGGCGGCCGCGGCGGCGCTCGACTTTCATCCGAACGCCATTGCCCGATCCTTGAGCGTTCAGCGTACCCACACCATTGCGATCGTCGTGCCGCACATCTACCGCGGTTACTTTGAGGACGCTTTTTTCCCGCAAGTCATGCGCGGTCTCCTGGAGGTGGCTTACCAACACGATTACCGCGTGCTGGTGAGCGGCAGCCAAAGTCACCATGACGAGATCACGCAAACCTTCGAAATATTGGGCTCGCGCCAGGCCGACGGCATCGTCGTCCTGACCAATCGCCTGGATGTCGACACGGTGGGTGCATTGCGCCGCCAGGAGACGCCGTTCGTGCTCCTGGGCCGTCCGGCCGATGAGCATGAAGCGCTCTGCTGGGTGGACACGGAGAATGAACGCTTTTCGCGCC
>CAYZLP010000142.1:0-6350 GCA_964478635.1 uncultured Caldilineaceae bacterium | reverse complement strand
GATGAGCATGAAGCGCTCTGCTGGGTGGACACGGAGAATGAACGCTTTTCGCGCCAGTGTATCGAGTACTTGCTTTCGCTGGGGCACAGGCGCATTGCCTACGTGGGCGGCGATCCGGAAGTGAAGGTCGTACGCGAGCGGCTGAATGGCTATCAGGCCGCCATGCGTGCAGCCGGCATCGACTATCTGCCGGCTTGGATCGACTATGGGTACTTCGTCGAAGACGGCGGCTATCAAGCAGTGCAGCGCATGATGTCGTTGGGGGATGCAGCGCCGACGGCCTACTACGCCGCCAATGATCTCATGGCCATCGGCATTCTGCGCGCCCTGCGCGAGCGTGATATCGACGTGCCGGGAGAGGTGTCGGTCATCGGCACCAATGACGCGGTGGAGGCCAGCCACGTCTACCCGTCGCTGACTTCACTGCAGGTACCCTATGCCCAAATGGCGGCGGAGGCGGCCGCCATGCTCATCCGCTTGATTGAAGGGGAGCCCGTCGGCGAGCGTCAGCGCTTGGTGGACAGTGTCTTGATCGTACGCGACTCGACAGGACCGCCGAGCCGCAACAGGGCGGGCACCAACAATCATCATTCCGTGCATGTCCGGTGACTCCGTCACCGGTTGCAACTTTCTTTGAGTATCGTTGGTTCCAACATTCCTATCTAAAGGAGACAAAGATGCGCAATAGACTTTGGATGTCGATTGCAATGCTGGTCATCGCCGCCCTGGTGTTGGCCGCATGTGGCGGCGGCGCCGCCCCGGCTGCGCCCGAAGCGCCGGCCGCGGAAGAAGCGCCGGCCGCTGAAGCTGAGGCCACCGAAGCCCCGGCCGAGGAAGAGGCCCCGGCCGCAGAAGCCGAGGCCACCGAAGCCCCGGCAGAAGAAGCCGCCGCCGAGGCGGAAGCGACTGAAGCCCCGGCCGAAGAAGCCGCAGCCGCACCCGGCGGTCCTGCCCTTACCATCTGGGCGGATGAAATTCGCGCCCCCGTTCTCGAAGAGCTTGCGGCAGGCTTCACCGCACAGTATGGCGTCGGCGTGGAAGTGGTGCAGAAGGGTTTTGGCAACCTGCGCAGCGACTTCGTGGTGGCCGCGCCCACGGGTGAAGGCCCGGACATTTTGGTCGGTGCGCATGACTGGATCGGCGAGTTCATCGCCAGCGGTCTCTTGGCCCCGGTCGACCTGGGCGACAAGGCGGACAGCTTTGCTGCCAACGCCGTCGCAGCGTTCACCTATCCGGACGGCAACCTCTACGGCATGCCTCAGGCAGTCGAGAACGTAGCGTTCTACTACAACACGGATCTGGTTCCCGAAGCGCCCGCCACCTTTGATGATGTCAAGGCGCTTTCTGCAGAGCTGATCGAAGCCGGCAACAAGTACGGCTTCCTGCGCCAGGCCGGCGATCCCTACCACTTCTATCCGATCCAGACTGCGTTCGGCGGCTACATCTTCGGCAAGAACGATGACGGCTCCTATAACGCCGACGATCTGGGTCTGGATGGCGAAGGTTCGGTTGCCGCCCTTGAATGGTACAACAGCCTCTTCGCCGATGGCGTGCTGGACACGGGCGCCAACATCGACGATGCCCTCATGCAGTCCGCCTTCCAGACCGGCGACGCCGCAATGATGATCTCCGGCCCGTGGGCCCTGAACGGCGTACGCGAGGCGGGTGTGCCCTATGCCGTTGCCCCGATTCCCGCCGGCACGGAAGCCGGTCGCCCCTTCCTGGGCGTCCAGGGCTTCATGATCAATGCCTTCAGCGAGAATCAGCTCCTGGCCCAGACCTTCCTCCAGGAATTCATCGCCACCGATGAGACCATGCAGGCCTTCTTCGAACTGGACCCGCGCGTGTCGGCCTGGGTTTCCGTGGCCGAAGCGATTGAGGACCCGGATCTGAAAGCCTTCATGGAAGCGGGTATGGTGGCCGATCCCATGCCCAACATTCCGGCCATGAACTCGGTCTGGGGCGGTTGGGGTGATGCCATTACGCTGATTGCCAACGGTTCCGCCACGCCGGAGGAAGCGGCGACTCAGGCCCAAGAGCAGGTCTCAACGGCCATCGCAGGCAACTAGGCAACGATGAGCACCCTACCCCAGGGTGCGTCGGGGGGCGCCGATCAGGCGCCCCCTAGCGCCGCCCCAAACAGCATCACCTCTCTGCTCTTCCGCATTGTGATCCTGGGCATCATCGATGCCATGACCATCTGGATGGTCTATCAGATGGTGGGTGACGGATACTGGCCCCTGGCGGCTGTGCTTGCGTTCGTCACGATCGGGTTGAACATCGTCTTTCTGTCCGGGCGTTTCTATCCCCTGCGCTACATTGCGCCGGGATTGGCCCTGATGATCATTATGGTGCTCTATCCGATCTTCTTCACCGTCTATGTCTCATTCACCAATTATGGGCAGGGCCATCTGGTTACAAAGCAGGTCGCAATCGAGCAGATCGAGTCACAGACCTTTTTGCCGGAGGACGCCACCATCTACTCGTGGACGGCGTACCAACATCCGGATACCGGCGAGTACCTATTGTGGATGACCGATCCCAACACAGGCGAAAAGTTCACGGTGATCGCAGGAGGGGAACCGGTTCCCCAGGAGGGTGAGCCGCCCGCAACGTTGGAAAGCGGTCATGTGCAGGTGCCGCAAAACCAGTTGTTTGCCAAATTGGGCGAGCTGTCAGCCATCACCTTTGGCCTGCCGCCGGACAACGCTTTTCAGGTAAGTCAGAGTCGCATCGGCCAGGCGGCGCAGTATGTACAGCGCTTCGTCTACGACCCGGCGCAGGACGCCATGGTCGACCAGCTGACCGGCGAAGTGTACTACAATGTCAACGGCACCTTCCGGTCGGAGAGCGGGCAGACGCTCTCGCCCGGCTTCGCCGTGAACATTGGCTTTGCGAATTACGCCCGGCTGTTCGGCGATCCGACCTTGCGCTCCACCTTCTTCCTGGTCTTTTTATGGACGATGATCTTTGCCGCATTGTCGGTCGTGCTCACCTTTTCCCTGGGCATGTTCCTGGCAATCATGTTTGACGTGCCGGAAATGCCTCTACGCGCGCCCCTGCGTTCCCTCCTGCTGATTCCGTATACCATCCCTGCCTTTGTGGCGGTACCTGTCTGGGTGGGCTTACTCAACCCCCAGTTCGGCGTCATCTCACAGGCCATTGGCAGCATCTTTGGTTGGGTGCCCCCCTGGTTTTCCGATCCATTCTGGGCCAAGGTGGGCATCTTGCTGATTCAGCTCTGGCTAGGCTTTCCCTATATGTTCGTCGTGGTGACGGGCGCACTGCAGACCTTGCCCAAGGATATCTACGAGGCGGCCGACATCGACGGGGCGAATGCCTGGAACAAGTTCTGGGCCATGACGATGCCGCTCCTGCTCGTAACCGTGGGGCCGCTGCTGGTCGCTTCCTTTGCGTTCAACTTCAACAACTTCACGGTGATCGACCTTTATGCCCAGGGAGGCCCGCCCATGACGGGCGTACCAACGCCCGTTGGGCACACCGACATCCTGGCAACCTACACCTTCCGGATCGCCTTTGGCGCCACGGGTACCCAGGACTACGGTTACGCTTCGGCCATCACGATGATGATCTTCATCATTCTCTTCGTGATCACCCAGATTCAGTTCCGGTACACCAACATGTTGGAGGAGAGGGGGCGCAATGTCTAGCGGACGCATTACGACTTCGGTCGGTTCGATTCAACGCGGCAAGCGCATCGCCTTGATCTTCAGAATCATCCTGGCGATTATCATGCTGATCTTCGCCCTCTTCCCGGTAGTTTGGATTCTATCGGCCTCTTTCAACCCGACCAATTCCCTGGTCGGGCAGCCGCTGATTCCGCCCAATCCAACCTTGGACAACTACCGGACGCTCTTTACCAGCACGGTCAATCCTTATCCGCGCTGGTATCTCAACTCCCTCTTCGTGGCGACGACGGTGACCATTGTGGGCACTGCCATCACCACACTTGCCGCTTATTCGTTTTCACGTTTCGATTTCCGGTCACGGCGCGGACTGCTGCAGGCCATTCTATTGATCCAGGTGTTCCCCAACTTCCTGAACATGGTGGCCCTGTTTCTGATTCTGCAGCAGCTGGGCCGCTATATTCCGGCGTTGGGCATCAACACCTATGGCGGTCTCTTCCTGGTCTACCTCGGCGGCACGCTCGGCGCCAATACGTGGCTGACCAAAGGCTACTTCGACTCGATCCCGCGCGATCTGGATGAAGCGGCCACGGTGGACGGCGCCTCGGGCTGGCAGGTCTTCTCCCAGGTATTGCTGCCACTGGTACGCCCGATTCTCGTGGTCGTCGGCCTGTTGACCTTCATCGGCACCTACTCGGAATATGTGCTCGCCCGCGTGCTGTTGACCAACAAGTTCAACTACACCTTGGCGGTCGGCTTGAACCAAATGGTCTCCAACCAGTTCTCGAATAACTGGGGCGTCTTCTCGGCCGGCGCGCTGCTGGCGGCCCTACCGACTGTGCTCCTCTTCATGTTCTTCCAGCGCTATCTTGTGGGCGGCCTGACCGCCGGCTCCGTGAAGGGATAGCGGCTTGGCTGCCAAAGCGTAGCAGTGACACAAACCGGGTTTTTGACAAAAGCCCGGTTTGTCGCGTCTCATCCAACCCGTTCACAAGGACCCCTGACTATGCAATGGAAAAACACGCCCCTCCACTACGGCGCGGTGACCAAGCTCTTGCACTGGACCGTCTTCCTCCTCCTGCTCTATCAGTATGTCGTCGCCATGAACATGACGCGTATGGATCGAGCCGACACCGCCCTGGGTTTCTTCACCCAGGATGTGCTCTACAACTGGCACAAATCCGTTGGCATCGTGCTCTTGATCCTGGTCTTTGCGCGCTACATATGGCGCCGTGGCACGCCCCTGCCCGACTGGGCGCCCGGCCTGTCGGAACGAGAACGGAAGGCTGTCCACTGGATCGAGCGCATCCTCTACATCTGCATGTTCGTCATGCCCATCTCCGGCATCCTCTACGTCATGGCAGGCGGCTACGGTGTCATGTTTTTCGGACGCTGGCCCCTCCCCAATTTCATCGGCGAAAATGAGACCCTGGCCCTCATCGGCCAACAGACCCACCGCATTACCGCGTACGTGCTCTTCGTGACCTGGCTCTGCCACATCGGCCTGGTGCTCAAGCATCAATTCGCCGACAAAGACCGTCTCCTCAACCGCATGCTGCCGTTTACGAAACAATAGAAGATACAGTCAAAGATAAGGCGGGTATCTACCAGATCCGCTTTCCCACTTCGGTAGCGTCATTCCGGCAATCCTTCCCCCGTGTGATAAAGTAATCCCTTATGAATTGGGATGAATTCCACGCCGAACGGGAGAGGCTGGGCCGTCCGTTTGTGATAGCCCACCGGGGCACGCCCAAGCGCGAGCCGGAGAATACGTTGCGCGCCTTTGCCCATGCGCTGGAGCTGGGTGCGGATGTATTGGAGACCGATCTGCGCTTTACGGCAGATGACGAAATCGTGCTGATCCATGACGGAACGGTGGACCGCACGACCGATGGCGCAGGTGCCGTGAGCGACTTCACCCTGGCCGAACTGAAAGGGCTGCGCACACGCCGTCCCCAGGATGATCAGCCTGGTGATCAGGCAGTGCCAACGCTGCTTGAATTGCTTGCCATGACCCAAGCCGAGACGCCGCTGCTGCTCGAGTTGAAGGATCCGAAGTTTGCGGGTCGGCGCTACGCGCAGGCATTGATCGACATTCTGGCCTGTTACAGCATGCTAAACCGGGTGGCGATCATCTCATTTCAGGCGCCCCTGGTGCGATCGGTCAAGCTCGTCTACCCACCTATTGCCGCCGGTTACGTAACCCTGAACGATCCGCGACCGCCACGCGATGCGGAACTGGCCGGGCCGTTCTGGCCGCTTCTGCTCCTGAACCCGTTCTATGTGGAAGATGTCCACCGGCTGGGCGGCATCGTTGCCCCCCTCGATCCGGACCCCCTGCCCCGCCTTGCCCTCTATCTGCGTCTAGGCGTAGATGCGCTGCTCGCGGACGAGCCGGGACCGGTCCTACGCGCACTGAAGGAGCGGACGCAATGAGTAGGTCGCATAACGTTGGCATTCTGATCTTTGAAGGTGTGGAACTGCTCGACTTTGCCGGTCCGTTTGAGGTCTTCAGCGCGGCCCGGCCGGCTTCCGCCAGCACCGAACGCCTGCTGAACGTCTTTACCGTGGCCGAAGAAGTCGCACCGGTGACCTGCAACAATCCCGTAACCGTTCTGCCCGCACACACATTGGCCGACTGCCCACCTATCGACATTCTCGTCGTGCCGGGCGGCCGGGGCACGCGCACGGCCATCGACCGGC
>CAYZLP010000141.1:1628-9078 GCA_964478635.1 uncultured Caldilineaceae bacterium | reverse complement strand
GACCGGGTAGGGCAGCCGGTCCAGTTCAGCCTGCATCCCGTCTGGGTTGCGGGCGACTTCATGAGTGATCAAGAGCAGCCCGGAGGAGGGCCTGAGGCCGGCATTCGCTTCGCCGCCGGTCTGGGCAACAGCACTACCGGCCATGGAGAGAAATAGTGCGAATGTAAGGATAATCAGCGGGAGCGGATGGATCGCACAATTGCGCAACCCAACCCGGCCAAAAGGAGCAAGTAAGGCGAATTTTTCGTTATTGACCATAGTATCCACTTGTCGTTGAGCCGCAGCGGCTATGCTGCTTCAACGCGATTTCGATGGTGGCTGCAGCGGCAGGCCACAGGCTACAATGTGAGGCACTTTGGTCTCAATTGCGGCAGACAATCTCTTAACTTGGTGCACACACTCTATCGCAATTCATTGTCCAGAACCTTCAATCGGTTTATACTAGCGGTGGGTGATCGTACCCTGATCGTCAGGAAACGTAGGGAAAATCGGTTCAATACCGTTTTTCATGAAACCAACGGATATGTGACTATATGGACCCGTTTCGATCCCAAATACCACTGGAGCGATTCGAAGAACTTGTGAGCGAGGCGCTGGATCTGATCCCGGATGCGTTATGGGAAGTTGTCGACAACATCGCAGTTACCGTGGCCGAATGGCCATCCCGCCAGCAGATGGATAGCGTCGGGCTCCACGAGGGCGGCATGTTGCTCGGCCTCTATGAGGGTGTACCCTTGACCGAACGCACCCACGGCTACGGGCTCGTACCGCCAGATCTCATTACGATCTTTCGCCAGCCGATCCTGCGCATCTGCCCGCCGGGTGATGAAGCAGCCGTGCGGGATCAGGTGCGGCGCACCGTGCTCCACGAAGTCGCGCACCATTTCGGCATCAGCGATGAGCGGTTGGTGGACCTGGACGCGTACTAGTAAATCGCGGCGGAAATGAACCGACAGTGTCTACCAGGGGTAGAAGAGCCGAATTTCCGCCGGGGTGTTTATGCCCCAATGTACTAGAGATTGATGAACCGTCGTTTGGTAAAATACGAGGTCGTCAAACCATGAGAAACCCTATCAACACACCGAGCAAATTCCTGGTCGGCTTGATAATTCTGCTGCTGATTGCCGGCTGCGACGGCTCACTGGATAGCCTGGCCGATGATGGTCGTGCCGACAATCGGCCCGCTATGCCCGATCTCTCCCAACTGCGCGATCTGGGAGAGCTGCCGCAACTGCCCGGCATTCCTGAAGATCTCAGTCAGATTCCCGATTTGCTCACTGAATTGGAATTGCCCGATTTGAGTCAGGTTTCGGACCTGCCCCAGTTGGAGGATTTGCCCCTGCGCCTGGCGCCTCCGGGCGGGATCGTCTTTAATGGTCCGACCGAGCGCTCACTGCGGCCGGGCGACCGCCTTCCAGGTACCGACATCAAGTTGACCGGGATTGGGGATGAGCGAGCGGAGTTCGAAATCGACGGCATGCGCAGCGAACGCGTCATCGGTGATTCCCTCGACTATGACGGGCCGTGGCAGGGCGCCGAAGGGATTGACTACAATGTGCGCATGCGCATCTATCGGGTCGGCACCAACAGCATTCGGGCTGCGGGCGTACACCAACTGACCATTTCCGACATCGACCCGGAACGGACGGACGAACGGGTAACCGATCGAACCGTACGCCTGCCTTTCATCACCAGCGCCGAAGCCGGCCAAATTTTTTCCGGACTGACCTACGGCTATGGCGGTACCGATGACCGGGGCGCGCGCGTTACCGGGCTACCCGAAGGTGAGTATCCCTTTCGCAAGGTGGGAGACAGCTTGACCTGGCGGGGGCTGCTGCGGTCGGACATTCCGGCCGAATATAGCCTGCGCATGCTCCCTTACATCGAAGGCCGCGGCCAGGTGGGCGGCACAGTCAAGCTCACGCTTCCCCAGTAGCATTTCATCACAACAGCGAGGATCCTATGGCCGGCTCTGCACCCGACGTCTCCCTACAAGGCATTGAGGCGAACTATTACAACATTACCAATAACGAAGGCATGCCCATTGCCGGCCTGCTGGTTCTGCTAGATCGGCTCCACCGTCCCGTCCGGGCAGAGCTTCACCTATACGACGACTTGAGCGAAGAGGGACGCGAGGTCGCCGTTAGCCAGGGGCGCATGATCCTCCAGGACCGCTACTACAGCCGTTCGGCTGTGCCCATGCGCATTCTGCATACCTTTCCTGAACGGAACGCAGTCAATGTCCGCCTGCCGGAGACCAAGCCGGCGACCGGAACCCAATCGAGCAGCGGCGGCGGGTTTAACTGGCGCATGCTCGCAGCCGTGCTTGGCGCTCTGGCATTGGTGGCATTGCTGGTATGGGGAATCACGCAGCTTCTGGGGAATCGGGGCAACGAAAGCGGCGCCGAGCAGACGCCTGCCACCGTAACCGCGGCGCCGGCAGCGGCTGACGATGCAGCGCCGGCCCAAGCCGGGACACCGAACGAACTGCCACCCAGCCGCAACGCGCGCAGCGACATTCAGGTAGGCAGCAGCATTCAGATCGTGCCGGGCTACCAGCTTACCTTGCGCAGCGAAGCCGGCCCAGACGCTGGTCAAGAAGTGGGCTACATGGTGGACGGCCAGCGCGCGACGGTGATCGACGGCCCGATTCTTACCCAGGGCAATAGCGATACAATCGTCTGGTGGCGCGTTCGTCTGGAGGACGGCACGGAAGCATGGGCAGCCGCCAATACGAGCGACGTGACGCTCCTCATCCCCGCCACGGAATAGGGCCTGCCACTTATTGTCACATCATCTGAACTTCGTACATTCCTCCAGCGCGAAAACCGGCTGGAATGTACGAAGTTCAAATGACGTCTCTATTAGAGCAACGTCATCAAAGAGGGATCGAGAGCAAGCAGTATTCTTCGTCCGGGTTCCAGGTCGGCCGGATCCAGCGGGCGGCGGCGTCCGTCTTCCTGCAGCCGGTAGGCCGGCACATCGAAGCTGAGGGCAACGGGTTCCCCTGCCTCCATGACGCCGGACGCCCTCGCCCCGGAAACGGTATCAACGGCTATGCGGTAGTAACTTCCCCGATAGGAAGCCATCTGTATGGAGCAGGCCACCGGGAGGCCGCGGCCGGGCGCCAGACCATCCACAAAGCGCGCCGCCTCCGGGCGTATGAGCAGAAGCCCCGCATGCACCCCCGATGGGGGCAACGCGCCCAGAGCGTTGCGCTTGATGTCCCCGATGGGCGTGTGGATCACGCCTGACGAATCAGAATTGCCATCCACCTGCAGCAGGTTTTGAAAGCCCAGGAAGCGAGCAACGAAGGGAGACGCAGGCTGGTCGTGAACGACCTGAGGCGGTGCGTTCTGCTCGATTCGTCCCTCATTCATCACGACGATACGATCGGCGACGGCATACGCTTCCTGTTGATCGTGGGTGACGTAGATAGCAGTGACGCCGATCTCCTTGAGAATGCGCCGTACCTCGCCCATCAATTCCTCCCGCAGGCTGCGGTCCAGTGCGCCCAGGGGCTCGTCGAGCATGAGCAGGCCGGGGCTCGGCGCCAGGCTGCGGGCCAGGGCGACGCGCTGGCGCTCCCCGCCGCTTAGATCGAATACGGAGCGTTCGCCGTAGCCCTGCAGCGCCACCAACGCAAGCATCTCGTTCACCCGGCGCGCGATCTCGCTACGGGGCCACTTTTCCATGCGGAGACCAAATGCGACATTCTCCCCCACGCTCTTGTGGGGAAAAAGGGCGTAATCCTGAAACATGAAGCCGAATTCCCGGACATGGACCGGCACGGTTCGCTGATCTTTTCCGGCATAGCGCACCTGCCCGGAATCGGGTTCCTCCAGACCGGCAATGATCCGAAGCAGCGTTGTCTTGCCGCAGCCGCTTGGCCCCAACAGACAGATAATTTGGCCCGCGTCTACGGTCAAATCGATGTCTTGCAGAACCGGCTGCCCCGGTACGTAGGCTTTGGCCACGCTGTCAACGACAAGCAGTGGCGCTTGTTGATCGGCATTACTATTTATGTCAAGCAACTATTGCGACTCACCTTTCTGGCGGTTGCGCCAATTTCCGTCGGCGACCCGGCGATACGCGCGTGCAGCGTGCGTATCGCCCAGATAGACCCAGCACTCCACGGGCATTTCGGACTCCCCCATTTGCACGGGGCGCACCACCCGATCATACTCATCGCCCTCATACTCGTCCAGTTCCTGCAGCACGCGCGCAAAGGCTGCTTCCTGCAGCCAGAGAATTTCCCCGTGCACGACGCCCTGTCCCGGAACCGCCATGGGGTACCAGCCCACAGCATAGAGGATCGCACCATGCAAACGTCCCGGCGCAGCCTGCACCACGGCGGCGGCCACGCGGCCATAAGCAGGCTCCCCCGGCATCAGCGTGCCATATACGAAGAGTGGGTAGTTGTGTGCAGGTGTTGTCATGTCGAGATCTCTCAATTCCACGCCTAAAACTCGCCCACATCCCCGATACGGAAACGCTCGATCACGATCAGGGCTGCCGCCGAGACAACCATCAGAATCGTGCTCATGGCCAGCGCCTGGCCGTAGTTGATGAGTCCGGGCCGGCCGAGCGCGCGATAGATGACCACGGGCATAGTCGGTACGTCGGGCCGGGTCACCAGCAGCGATGCGCCGAATTCGCCCAGGCTGATGGTAAAGGCAAAGGTCGCTGCCACCAGGGCTGCTCGAAAGAGCATCGGTACATCGACTTCAAGCCAGGCGCGCAGGGGTGAGGCGCCCATGACGGCGGCCGATTCTCGCAGGCGCGGATCGAGGCTGCGCAGCGCAGGCAGAAAAGTGCGTACGACAAAGGGCGCAGCGATCAGGGTGTGGGCCACCGGCACGAGCCACAGCGAAGTCCGCCAGGAACCCATGGCCAGAATATAGCCCAGGCCCAGCGTGACCGCCGATGTTCCCAAAGGCAGCAGGAAAACGGGATCGAGCAAGGTCGTCAACCAGGTTCGCGGCCGGGCCAACAGGTAAGCGCTGATGATGCCCAGAAAGAGGCTCAGGAACATGGTTGCAGTCGCAAAGAGCAGAGAATTGCGCACCGATTCGATGGGCGGCACGAAGAACGCACTCTGCCGGGGATTCTCGGCCAGGGCGCGATAGTATTCCAGGGTAAGTCCTTGACCGCCCAGGGTCAGGCTGCGCCAGGCCAGGGCCAGTAAGGGCGCCAGCAATATCGTCAGAGCGGCACCCAGGCTCACCACCAAAACGAGGCGAGCCCGCCAGGTCCGGGGCGGCTCCGCGGTGCGGGATTGGGGCCGCAGCTCCAGGGGCAGGGAGGCCCGGGCCTGCATACGCGTATAGACGGCCATGATGGTAAACGTCAACGCCATTTGCACCAGGCTCAGAAAAGCGGCCACGGGCAAATTGAAGAGGCTGACGGCCTGACGGTAGATTTCCACTTCGATGGTCGCAAACTGCAAGCCCCCCAGAATCAACACGACGCCGAAGCTGGTGAAGCAGAAGAGGAAAACCAGGAGTGAAGAAGCCGCAATGCTGGGCAGCAGCAGAGGTAGCGTGATCTCGCGGAAGAGGCGCCAACGATTTGCGCCCAGCACGGCAGCCGCCTCCTCCAGGGTGGGATTCAGGCTCGACCAGAAGCCGCCCACCGCCCGAATGATCACGCTGACGTTGTAAAATGCATGGGCGATAAGGATGATCCAGACCGTTTGAAGCAGCTCGATAGGCGGCGCATCCAGGGTGAAGAGATCCTGTAACCAGAGATTGACAACACCCGTTCTGCCGACCAGCGTCGTAAAGGCGGCTGCCACCACGACGGTCGGCATGACGAAGGGGATGGTGGTCAAGGCGCGCAGAATCGTCTTGCCGGGGAAGGCGTAGCGGGCGAAGACGAAGGCCAGAGGCAGGCCAATCACGAGCGTCAACGCCGTGGAGGCGGCGGCCTGCCAGGTGGTAAACCAGAGAAGTCGCCAGAAGAAAGGGGTCGCCAACATTTCGGCGATCCCGGCGAAGTTCCAGTGTCCGTCGGCATAGAAACTGACCTGGAAGATTCGGGCCAGAGGATAAAGAAAGAAGACGGCCAGAAAAACCAGCGGCATGGCATATAAGAGGAACGCCGCGCTGCGCCGAACCATCGTCATGGGAGCGAACCTTCCGTAATGCTCACTATGGTATGTACGCGAAAAACGGAACGCCTGCCTGACTCAGCGCAACATCACTTCGGTCCATGCCGCCACCCACTGCTCGCGATTGGCATCAATCGCATCCGGATCGACGGTGGCCGGATCGTCGGCCGTCTCGGCAAACTGCACGAACAGCTCGGGCAACTCAGCCGCCGGCAGAACCGGATAGACAAACATCTGTAAGGGCAGATCTTCCTGAAAGCGTTCCCCGAGCAAATAGTCGACCAGTCGTTCGGCCAGCTCTCGCTGCTGCGTCCCGGCCACAATCCCCACAAACTCAATCTGACGGAAGGTTCCGCCGGACGGATTGACGTTGACGCTGGCCGGTTCCGTCCGGCCATCTGTGGCATAGAGCACGTCAGCCGGCGGGCTGGTCGTGTAGCTTACCACAAGCGGCCGGTCGCCTGCGCCGCCCGAACCGACGGTGAAGTGCTCGAAGTAGGCCTCGCTCCACCCATCGGTGACCAAAACGTCATTCTCCCGCAAAGCAGCCCAGAAATCCAGGTAGCCTTCCTCACCGAAGTAGCCGATCGTCGCCAGCAAAAAGGCCAGGCCCGGGGACGAGGTCGCCGGATTCTGCACCACCAACAGCCCCGCATATTCGGGTCGGGTCAAATCGTCCAGCGTTGCAGGCAATGCCAGTCCCTGAGCCTCAAACCAGCCCGCGTCCGCGTTGAGGTTGACGTAGCCATAGTCAACGGGCACGAGGCGATGTTCGGGATCAAGTTCCAGGTCATCGGGAATCGCGGCCAGGGCGGGCGATTCGTAGGGTTCAAAAATGTCGGCCTCCAGGGCCCGGCTTAGGAACGTATTGTCCACGCCAAAGAAAACATCGGCCAGGGGCGCATCTTTGCTGAGTATCATCTTGTTGAGCGCCTCGCCCGCGTCCCCCAGGGTCAAGAACTGCAGCGCAACGTCATGCTCTGTTTCGAACTGCGTCACGACCTCTTCACTCACGCTGAATGAGTCATGAGAAGCCAGCACCAGGGTCGGCGTCTCTTCCGCCGCGGCAGGGGCGGCATCCGGGAGAGCGGCCGGCTGACATGCAGTTAGCGTGACCATGAGCAGGATAAGCAAGCCAACCAGGTTCCGACGTAACATGTAAGGAACTCCTTTCCCGTATGAGCAACAAAAAAGCCTTACCCCATCGGGTAAGGCGTTCAGCGCTCGGCAGTAGAAATGATCCTCCCTCCGCTGGCATTACCCAGATCAGGTGTGCGGGTCGAAGATGTGCGCATCTCCCTCTCAGCCCGGCGCGTCCGAGCTCCCCGTTTGGCTTGT
>CAYZLP010000141.1:0-1528 GCA_964478635.1 uncultured Caldilineaceae bacterium | reverse complement strand
AGATGTGCGCATCTCCCTCTCAGCCCGGCGCGTCCGAGCTCCCCGTTTGGCTTGTATATCGATCCTAACACAGGCCCGGCGCTCTCTCAAAATTGTGCGAACCCGGCGCAGACCGGATCGCCGGGTCACATGGACCGCGGAACCGGCCAGATGCGGCGGGTTTCCGCGGATTTACTCGGCGGGGCAATCTGCGTGAAGCCACCGCGTTCGCCTCAAACCGTGATCCATCCGAGTCGAGATCGGGCCGGACGCCTTACAAGAGCCGTCAGGTGACGATTGACGCCGTGCCGGTGGGGTGTTACAATTTCGACCCTGCAATCGCGCGGCGATGAACGGGCCATTGGTGCAGTGAAAGGAGACCGCATATGCGTGCATTTGTCCTGAGTGGCGGCGGCCGTCTGGGTCCAATCCAGGTTGGGGCGCTGCGTGCACTCCTGGAGTACGACATCCGGCCGGCCATGATCGTCGGCTGCTCGGCGGGCGCGCTCAACGCGGCTTACCTCGCCCGGGAAATCAGTCTGGAAAATCTGGAATCATTGGCAGACATCTGGCGATCGGTCTCCACACAGGAGATATATCCCGGGGGGCGGGTAAATACACTGTGGCGGCTGTTGACCGGACGGGACAGCCTGCATGACAATCGTCGCTTCTATGCGTTTTTGCAGAAAAAGGGGATCACGCCTGCGGCGACTTTCGGAGACTACGCCGACTGGGTGCAACTCTATGTCACGGCAACGACACTGCGCACGGGCGAGCTTCAGGTCTTCGGCGACAATCCCCACGACCGGGTACTGGACGCCCTTATGGCCAGCACGGCGCTCACCCCGATGCACCCGCCCTGGGTTGTCAACGGCGAGCGCTACGTTGACGGCGGAACGGTAACGCCGCTCCCGCTGCGGGTTGCCATCGAGCGGGGCGCCACCGAGATCTATTCGCTTTACATCGTCGAGGATATCGATGTGGGCTCGCCGGGACAGATCGTGCGCGGAGTAGGCGGCGTTCTCACGCGGACGGTTGGCACCATGTTCAAGCTGCAGGCCGAGCACGATCTGCTGTTGGCCCAGTACGCCGATGCTATCAAACTGCACAACATCGAACTGATGGTCAAGTCACCGCCGGGGCCGGTCGATTTCAGCCAGGCCGATCGCCTGATCGAGGCAGGCTATCAGATGACCCAGGACTATCTCGCCCGGCAGGTCGGTCATAAACAAGCCGACGCCGCCAAGGGCCTTCGCTGGTGGCAGCGCACGACAGAACGACTCCGGCGCAGCATGCCGGAAAGCGCCGGCGCCGGCCTGCCCGCGCCGGGTCTGCCTGACTAGAAGACTCCCAGTACATTGCGGCGCAAAAGCCTCGACTGAGCTCAGCACCAGTACCAGGGCGGAAATTCGGCATCTATACCAGTGGTAGAATCTGTCGAACCATTTCCGCCGGGATTTAGTAAGCTGACGGTAAAGCTAGCCGGCAGTCTCCCGTGCGCATTCGGGACAGTAGTGCGGATCGTCCAGCTCGATCAGGTGCTTGGTGC
>CAYZLP010000140.1:1830-9120 GCA_964478635.1 uncultured Caldilineaceae bacterium | reverse complement strand
GGCCCAACGGGCCGTCAATTCCCACAGCCAGGGCAACCAGGCACGGATCCGGTCCGGCCACTCGGTCAGCGGGAGGAGTGCAATCGCTCCGTAGTTCCGGGCGCCCAAATCCCAGGGGGAGGGCGCGACGGTCCAGCGCTGCGCATCCCAATAAAGAATGGGACCGACGACCAGCAACAGACCGAGCAATACCCCGCCCTGCTTGCGCCAATCCACGCGCGGTTCTGCCAGCCACACTGCGCCCACGATCAGGGGGATGTAAAGCACGCCCTGCTGCTTGGTCATGATCGCGGCGCCCAGCCAAAAGCCTGCCCACAGCGGACGTCCGCGTAGCGCCAGCAGCAGGGCCAGGCTGCCGGAAAGCACGAGCATCGGATCGGTGAAGACCGTCGGTGCAAAGGCGATGGCGAAGGGATTAAGGGCCATGGCAACTGCGCCAATCACCGCAGCGCGCCGACCCCAGAGGGTGGCAGCCATGGCGGTCACCACGGGTATGGTGAGCGTGCTCAGACCGACGTTGAGAAGCCGCGCCGCGGCCGGCTCCACGCCAAAGGCGCGCAAAGCCCCGGCCAGGGTCCACAGAAAAAGGGGCGGTTTGTCGGGCCAAACGGTCAAGAAGCGCGGATCCTCAAACCAGGCGTGGAGCGCCCAGTAGGCATAGATCGCCTCATCCTCACGCAGGGGGAAGCGGTTGAGCAAGACAAGGCGCAGCCCAAAGCCTGCCAACGTCGCGCCAATGGCGAGCAGGGTGGGCAAGCGACTCTTGGGTGCGGATAACTTAGTCGACAAAGCGGTATTTGATCAGCGTTTGCACGGCCGTGAAACCGTCGCGCCAGGTGATCTTCTTGCCTTCATGGAATTCGCGACCGTTGTAGGTAATGGGCACTTCAAAAATCGTGTAGCCCCGTTTGAGGATTTTGGCCGTCAATTCCGGCTCGATTTCGAAGCGCCGGCTACGCAGCTCGATATCGGCAATGACATCCCGGCGAAAGGACTTGTAGCAAGTCTCCATATCGGTCAGCGAGGTACCGTACAAGAGATTCGTCAACAACGTCAGGAGCTTGTTGCCCATGGTGTGGCTCAAGCTCATGGCCGAGCGTGTGCCCCCCATGAAACGACTGCCGTAGACGACCGGCGTGCGCCCTTCCAGCATGGGCAACAGCACTTTGACGTAATCGCGGGGATCGTATTCCAGATCGGCGTCCTGAATGATCACCAGATCGCCCGTCGCATGGATAAAGCCCGTACGCAGGGCGGCGCCCTTGCCGCCGTTTACTTCGTGGTAGATGATCTGCATATCGGCGGGCGCTTCGGCTTGCCAACGATCGAGAATCTCCCGGGTGCCGTCGGTAGAGCCGTCATCCACGATGACGATTTCTCGCTCCAGTGCGATGGGCCCGTTCAACATCTGGTTCGCGCCGTCGGCATTCACGGTCAAGTCCACCGCGCGCACGCGGCGGACGATCTCTTCTAGCGTGGCCCGCTCATTATAAACGGGCATGACAATGGATAAGCGCACAATGATTTCGTCAATGAATTCTGTTACGTGCCCAAGCCCGGATTGCGGACCGCGGGGCAAAGAGAAACGTGTCTACTCACTCACTTGGTGGGCCAGGATGATGGCCTCGGCCACCTGGCGCATGGGTTTCCGGTTGTTCATGCTCATCTTCTGGATTTTGCGGAAGGCCTCGGTCTCGCTCAGGCCCTGGGTATCCATAAGGATTCCCTTGGCCCGGTCGACCAGCTTGCGCGTCTCCAGGGCATCCTCCAGGTTGTCTACTTCCCGTTCCATGGCCCGGAATTCGCTAAAGCGAGCCAGCGCGACCTCGATGGCCGGCGTCAGATCGCTTTCCCGGAAGGGTTTGACGATATAGCCTGCGACACCTGCTTTGCGCGCGCGCTGCACCAGGTCCTGCTGGCTGTAGGCGCTGAGCAGGAGTACGGGCGCAACCCGTTCCTGGGTGAGGATCTGGGCCGCCTCGATGCCGTCCATGTCCGGCATTTTAATATCCATAATCACAATGTCCGGCCGCAACTCACGCGCTTGATTGACGGCGCTCTGGCCGTCGCCGACTTCCCCGACTACCAGATAGCCGAGATTGGTCAGCATTTCGCGCAAGTCCATCCGGATGAGGGATTCGTCATCGGCAATGATGACTCGCGTTCGCTCCACGTCTGCTCTCCTTCGCAACAGGGCATATTTGGCTGCTTCGGGTAAAAAGTTCACCCGGCAACCGGCTAATTGTATGCAACGCACAACGTTCTGCAAAAATCCGCTGCCCTACGGGGCTGTTTGTCGCTTGGAGTACCGCGGCTGGCTTCGACAAGCTCAGTCGGCGTTGGCAGGCTCAGCCGGCGTTGGCAGGCTCCGTTGGCTTCGACAGGCTCAGCCGGCGTTGCCTGCGGCATCCCAAGCAAATTACTTCAATGTCCGTTTCGGAAAGGTGACAACCGCTTTGGTCCCCAAGGCGGTCGCAGGCGAATCGGAACTTCCATTGGCGTTCTGCCCGCCGATGGTCAGTTCCCCTTTCAAATCGTCGGTCACCAGCGTGCGTACGATTTGGAGACCCAGGCTTTCGCTGGTGCTCAAATCAAAATCGGGCGGTACGCCCTGACCGTCATCGGTGACCACAATGCGCACCGCACTGCCCAGGTCCGTCAGCTGAATGAGAATGCGGCCGGATTGGCGCTGCTGAACGCCATGTTCCATGGCATTGAGCAGCAGCTCGTTGACGACCATGGCCGTGGGCGTTGCCTGGCCGGCCGGCAGGCGAATATTGGGGCCGTCGACGACGATGTCTATCTGCTGTTCCGGCGTGACGGCTACTTGCACCACCTGGGCCGCAATCCGCTGGCAGACTTCCCGGATATTGATGGGCCGGTGCTCATCCTGGCTCAAAAACTCGTGAATGACCGACATACTCAGGATCCGGTTCACGGCTTCGGTGAGCACCTGGCGGGCTTCGTCGGTTTCACAGCGCCGGGCCTGAATGCGCATCATGGCCGCAATGGTCTGCAAGTTGTTCTTGACCCGATGGTGCACTTCCTGGATGATGGCAGACTTGACATTTAGCTCTCGCTGCTTGCGCACGGCTTCGGTCGCATTGTGCAGGAGCACCAGCACCGCGCTCGTCTCATCCTCGTCGCTGCGGGCCATTGCGCCGTACCAGCTCCAGGTCTGCCAGTAGTTCTGCCAGGTCATCGCCGGCATCTTGATGGGAATCAGGGTGCGCACCCAGATCCGGCCGTCGTCAGACTCCCGCCGTTTTTCGATGGGCATTTGGGTCTGGAAGACTTGCTCAACCAAATCGGCATCGAGGGGTTCGAGGCTGTCGACCGATTGTTCACGAATATCGGAAAGAATGCCGATGGCGCGGTAGAGATTGGCCGCAATGCCGCTCATATAGACGACCTTGCGACGCACGTCCACCAGATATGAGCCATCATATTGGTCAAACCGGTTCAGGTTTTCGGTATTGTCCAGTTCCCCCCGCAGACACATCTCCTGGAGCCAGCGCACGGCCTGACGAAAGCTGCGATTGCGCCGCCGGTGACGTTCGTGGGCAACCATGTTGGTTTCCAGCACGAGCGCGCCCACGACCCGCTTGTCTTCGTTCTGAATGGGATAGACATCCTGAATAATGGGCGCCCCGTTGCTGAGGACTTCACGCTGGCTGCGGCCGCCGCTGCCGCTGCGCAGGGCGCGGAAGAGCTGCTGATGCTCATCGGGATGGAGAATGCGCCCGGTGATGTCCCGCCGATACAGCGAGGGCGTGGATTGGGGAATGATGTGGCGGGCCACCAGCGCCTGATCGTCGGCCAACAGGCAACAGAGCAACGCGTCGGCCCGGCTGATATCTGCAGTTAAGGGCAGTCCGGCCTCGACGCGGCGGAGCAAGTCCAGGTCGACTGCCCGCATACCGGGTGATTGGTGAATGCGTTTGTCCATATTTGAAACCGACGAGATCTCATAGCAGAAACGGCGATGATGTTGCGTCAAGCTTGCAACACCGTCGCCGTTCGAAATCGGTCATACTTGGGTTGACGGCACCGGTCTACATTGACAGGTTGCGATATCCTCCTGGCGCGCGCATGCACGTGGTTCAAGTGTAACAAACCCGCGGTTTGCTGGCAAGTAAGTGTGCGAGTCTTCCCCAGATCGCAGCGGTGCTTCCCGGAAGTAACCATGCGCCAATTCGCACCAGGGGGGATGAAAATCCGCGCGGATCGGCTGGATCAGCGTACTCCGCGGTCCATTTTCAGGGCAGGAATCAGCCGGCGTCTGAAATCGAGCTTGCCGCGGCCATTTGCCAAAAGGTACGCGATCACTGACACTCTATAGGTGACGTATTCGTGGACCCGATACCTATGCAACTTTCAGCCTCTTCGCACCGTTTCCGCCTGACCGTTGGCGCGCTGGCCGTTTTCATCCTTCTTGCAGCCTTCCTACGCCTCTATCGCCTGGGTGAAATTCCGCCGGCGCTCTTCTTTGATGAGGCCGGACAGGGCGTAGATTCACTGGAGGTTTTGGCCGGACGCCGATCAATTTTCTTCGAACGCTCCATTACCAAAGAGCCCCTCTTTGTCTATCTGACCGTGCCATTTGTTGCCCTACTCGAACGAGGGCCTTGGGCGGTTCGTCTCCCGGCCGCGCTGGTGGGCATCGCCACGGTGCCCGGCGTATTCTTTCTCGTCCGGGAACTCCTGGTCGATGAAGGCAAGGCGTGGGCTACGGCTGTGGCCCTCTTGGCGGCAGGTCTGCTGGCCGGCAGCTTCTGGGCCGTGCTCGTCAATCGCATGGCCTTTCGCGTCAACACCGTTCCCCTGGTAATGGCCATCGCCTTTGCCCTGATCTGGCGTACGTACCGGCTGGGCGGCATACCGCTGGCCATCAGCGCCGGCGCCGCGCTGGGACTCTGTTTCTACACCTACCTTTCGGCACGCTTTGCCTATCCCCTTGCGCTACTCGTCTTCGGTTTCCTGGCCCTGACGCAGGCAGGCCGAATCCGGCTGCGGGAGCGCCGGCGCGAACTCTTATGGATGGCGACGACTTGCCTGCTGGTCATGCTCCCGCTCGGCCTCTACTTTTGGACGCACCCGGATGATTTTCTGCGCCGCGCCGGCATGGTGGTGACGGGAACGACCGGTGAAGATCCCTACCTTATGCAGTTGGCGCGCAGCTTTCTCTTCCAGTTCGGCATGTTCGGCGGACCGGGAGATCCCCAGATACGACACAATCTGCCGGACAGGTCCATTCTCTCACCCTGGCTGGCCATCCTCTTTTGGAGTGGCGTTGCTCTCGCTCTCTGGCGGTTCCGGCGCCCGGGGCGGATGGTTGCCGTGCTGTGGCTGGTCGTCATGCTGCTTCCCGCAATTCTGTCCGTGAGCGATCCCCGCCACATGCTGCGTGCGTTTAGCGTGCTGCCCGTCGTCTACTTTTTTCCGGCGCTGGCTTTGGGTGATGGTTGGGGGTGGCTGACAACGCGCCAATTCGCCGTCTCAAAAACGACGGTCACCCGCATCATGCTGGTCTTGGCCGTCGGCCTCATTGGCGTTGAGGCCCTGCTGACCTGGCGGACCTACTTCGGCCAATGGGCCAATTTGCCCGAACTGCCCCGGGCCTATCGTCAGGTGGACACGACCATTGCCGAGGAGATCAATCGATCTCCCGCGCACGTCGGCTATGTCGTGCCCATGGCTTCGCTCTGGTGGGAACTGGGCGGAAACTACACGCTGGACTACCTGATCGAGCGCCCGGAGCAAGTATTGATGCTCTACCCGGATAGGCCGGACGCCGGCGAAAAACTGCTGCGCTTCCTGGCCCGGCCGGATCTTGAAGAAATCCGCCTCGTCCGCTACACGTGGGCCCAGGATGCCGAAGCCGACCCCCGGGAGTTGCTGCCGCTGTTGACCGATCTGGTCGCCGAACCGATCGACAGCCGGGAAGAAACCGATTACATGGTCCACAGCTATGCCCTGCCCGGGAAGCGGCTTTCCCCGTCGAATCTGCCGGCGATGGCGCCCTTGGACCTCACCTTCAGCGCCAACGCCGGCGCGGAGGTGCAGGTAAACGGCCTGCAGCATCTTGCGCCCACTAGCCCAGCAGGCGACGTTCCCTCGGGCGGGGACGGCGCCATCGGTCTGGCATGGCAACTCACGGAGCCGTCGCAGGAGGAGCTGCGCCTGTCGCTACGGCTGTTGGATGGATTGGGCAATTCTGTGGGGCAGGCCGATAGTCTGTTGGTCCAGGCAGGGGAACTGACCGAAACGGAAGGTGCGCAGCTTACCTATCATCCAATCCACGTAGCGCCGGGCACACCGCCGGGAAGCTATGGGCTGGAACTACTTATCTACGATCCGAGCACCGGCGCCCGTTTGGCGCTTGCGGGGGCCACGGACGCGCCCCGCGACGCTGCCGTTGTCGGTACGGTCCAGGTAGGCATGCCGGATGCAAGCGGCACGGCCTATGCACCGGCCGCTATTCTCGAGCAACCGGTGGAAATCGTGGCGGATCTGACGCTACTCGGCGAGGAGTTGACCAATCGCACGGGACAGCCCGGACTGCCCCTGGATCTTGCACTGGCGTGGCGCAGCGCGGACCCGACCGTCGCTTCCAACGTGCAGTTCCGCCTCGGGGATGAGACAATCGGCCAAGAGACGCTCCAACTCCCGGCGGGCGGACCGTGGCGCACGACCCATCGGCTTTACGTGCCGCCGCACTTCCGCGCCGGCGCTTATGAGTTGAGCATTGCCGGCGCGCTTGCCGAAGCGCAGCTCGGCACGTTCACCGTTGACGAGCCCGGGCTACCGCCGGAGATGCCCGCCGGCCGGCCTCCCTTCCGATTTGCCGACGGGATTGAACTCGTCGCCTGGTCGGCGGACCCGCTGCTGGCCGAAGTCGCGCTCTACTGGCGAGCGGCCGACACCGAGCCGCGTCCGGACTATACCGTCTTCGTGCACGTTGTTGACAGCGACGAGCAGATTGTCGCCCAGGATAACGCCGAACCTGCCGGTGGGCGCTATCCGACCAGCAGTTGGCCGGCCGGGGCGACAATTGTCGACCACCATACGCCTGTGCACCAAGGCCGGCTCGACCCGGAAGCGCTGTGCATCCGGGTTGGCCTCTACCTGGCCGGCAGCGGGCGCCGGCTGCCGCTGCTAAGCGGAGGGGACGTTGCAGAGTTGAGCGCAAACTGCCGGGATTGAGCCGGCCCGCATCGCCTAGGCGATGCCTTCCGTGCGCTTGGCGCTGTCCATGGTGTTGCGCAGGAGCATGGCGATGGTCATGGG